>CAMPIF010000006.1 GCA_946886245.1 Ectopseudomonas composti
AAATACCGCCAGCCAAGGCGCCGGGTCGGTTGGCTGCGGGCGCTGCAATTGCACCAGCAGCGGCGAGAACTCCCGGTTCAGGCGATTGCGACAGCTGCGCACGTAGATCGCAGCGAAGGCATCCAGCGCCTCGGGTGCCGGTGCCGGGCTGCCTGGCGGTACGCGAAAGCGAAATTCGTAGACATCTTCCAGCTCGCGCAACTCCAGCTGCAGCGCATCGCTGACCACCCGGTGATAGCGCACGATGCGTTCGAACATCTCGCGCAGGCTGCTGCTGGCGATCAGCGCGTAGCCCAGCGCGTGGAAGGTGGTCGGGCTGACGAACTGCGAAGTCTTCAGACCCAGCGCCGGGTCACCACTGGCGGCCACCGCCAACTGCCACAGGCGCGTGGTGACCGACAGCGGGCAGCGCGCGTTGGGGTCGTCGAGCACTGTCGGGTCGAGGCCGGCGGCACGGCACAGCGCAGCGCTATCCAGCCCGAGGGCATCGAGCTGCTTGCGCAGAGCGCGGGTCCAGCTGGCCAGTGTGGTGGCTTCGGCGGTCATGTAGATTGGCGTATCCGGTAGGCAGGTTGGCGCGCTCGGTCGGGCACTCTGACGACTGTCACGGCACAGTGAAGTCACAACCCAATAACAAGAGGATGTCGGCATGTCGCCCTCTCCCGCAAGCCTTAATGACCAGCAACGCGCCGCTTGTATCCGTGAACAGGTGATGGCCCACGGCAACGCCCTGCGCCAACGCTACCCGATCCTGCAACATCAGGACGCGCTCGGCGCCGGCATCCTGGCCTTCGCCCTGCTCGGCATGCTCGGCTCGGCGGCGTTGTACATCGGTGGCGACCTGGCCTGGTGGGCGTGTCTGCTGCTCAACGCCTTCTTCGCCTCGCTGACTCACGAGCTGGAACACGACCTGATCCACTCGATGTACTTCCGCAAACGGCCGCTGCCGCACAACCTGATGCTGGCGCTGGTCTGGCTGGCACGGCCGAGCACCATCAACCCCTGGGTACGCCGCCATCTGCACCTCAATCATCACAAGGTGTCCGGTAGCGAAGCCGACATGGAAGAGCGCGCCATCACCAACGGCGAGCCCTGGGGCATCGCGCGCCTGCTGATGGTCGGTGACAACATGATGAGTTCGTTGATTCGCTGGCTGCGGGCGAAGAACCCCGAGCACCGCCGGCTGATCCTCACCCGCACGCTGAAGGTCTACGCGCCGCTGGGGCTGCTCAACTGGGCGACCTGGTACCTGTTCCTCGGTTTCCATCTGCTGGACTGGGCCAGTGCTGCGCTCGGCGCCCCCATCGCCTGGTCGGCCAGCACGCTCAGCGTGATGGCAGTGGTGAACATCGCCGTGGTGGTACTGGTCGGACCCAATGTGCTGCGTACCTTCTGCCTGCACTTCGTCAGTTCCAACATGCACTACTACGGCGATGTCGAAGCGGGCAACGTGATCCAGCAGACCCAGGTGCTCAACCCCTGGTGGCTGTGGCCGCTGCAAGCGTTCTGCTGCAACTTCGGCAGCAGCCATGCGATCCACCATTTCGTGGTCAAGGAGCCCTTCTACATTCGCCAGCTGAGCGTGCCTTTCGCCCACCGAGTGATGCGCGAGATGGGCGTGCGCTTCAACGACTTCGGCACCTTTGCCCGTGCCAATCGCTGGACGCGCCGTGAGAAGGCGGGCGAGGAGCGCACGCAGGCGGCCTGACCCGGGCTGGAGAGGCGGCGCAGTCAATCGTCACGCCATCCCGACGGATGAGACTCGCAGCGCAATCATCGCGCCATCCCGACGGATGAGACTCGCAGCGCAATCATCGCGCCAGTAGTCGGCTAGAATGGCTCTGCGCCCGACCGCTCCTCAGACCCGACAGCGTCCACCGGACTTCGGCGCCCTCGTAGTAGCCATGAGGCGCCCAGGATGCTTCGACCGCTTCGCTCACTGATGTTGCTGCTTTGCCTGGCCTGCGCCGTGCCGGCCTGGGCGACCAGTGCGTTGCCGCTGCTCAAGCTCAGCGCAATCGATCTGGCCACGCCGGTGAGCATCGAGCACAGCCTGCTGCTGGAAGACCCCAGCGGCCAGCTGAGCGCCAGTGAGGTGCTGCAGCGCATCGCGCTGGAGGGCCGCCAGGTTCAGGGTACCGCGCGCATCGGCTATACGCGCAGCGCCTGGTGGCTCGCCGTGCAACTGCAGACACCGCCAGCCGAACGCCTGCAACTGATCATCGGCCAGACCTTTCTCGATGATCTGGAGGTTTGGCTGTTCGATGGCGAACAGTCGCTCGGCCCGCTGTACAGCGGCGCAACCCGCCCATTCGCCGAGCGTGGCGAGCCCTATCCACAGTTTCTGCTCAACCTGCCGCGCCTGGGCGAAGGTCCGCACAGTTTGCTGCTGCGCGTGCAGAGTCATTCGGCGATCAACCTGCCAGTGCAGGTGGTCGGCGCCGAACAGGGCCAGCAACTGATCGCCCACAGCTGGCTGCGAAGCGGTCTGCTGATCGGCGCCCTGCTCGCCCTGGCACTGTTCTATCTGGTCAAGTACAGCACCCTGCGCGAGGCGCAACTGGCCTACTTCAGCCTCACCTCGCTGTGCGTGGCGCTGTACAACACCAGCCTGTACAACATTGCCGGCCTGCTCTGGCCGCAGTGGACGCTGCTGCCCAAATTGCTGATCAATCTACCCACCGCCGGGATGATGATCTTCAGCTCGCTGTTCATCGCCAGCGCCCTGGGTCTGAAACTTGGACGTCTGCGCTGGCTGCGCGACGCCCTGTTCGCGGCCACCTTGCTGGTCAGTGTCGGCGGCGTCCTCGTCGACCACCCCCACGCCTACCAGATCCTCAACCTGCTGACGCTGGCTACCGGGCTCTATCAACTGCTGCTGATGGTCCTCGGCGTCTATCAGCGCCGCCCCTACGCTCCCGGATACATGCTGTGCTGGAGCGCCGCGCTGGCGCTGATGCTGCTGGTGCCGCTGAGCCGCGTCGGGTTGATTCCGCTGCCAGCCGGCTTCTACGCCCTCTACGCCTACCTGCCGGCGCTGAGCATGCTGCTGTTCGGCGCCCTGCTCGACAAGCAGCTGGAACGGGTACGCCGCGTGCTGCTGAGCAGCCAGGCGCAGGCCATCGATAATCTGGAGCAGTACCAGGCACTGTTTCGTCACAGCGGCGAAGGTATCTTCCGCTGCCATCGTGATGGCCAACTGCTGGAAGCCAACCCTAGCCTGGCTCGCCTGCTAGGGAGCGAGACCCTGCCGGACGATCTCGGCAAGCTGTCCCTGCAGAGCCTGGTGGGTGAAACCCAGTGGCGCTGGCTGCTGTTGCAACTCGACGTACAGGCCGGCGCAGTCAGTTGCGAATGCCAGCTGTATGATCTCGAACAGCGGCCACGCTGGGTCTACCTGTCGCTGCACCTGCGCCCGCATCAGGCGTTCATCGACGGCATAGTGGTCGACCTCAGCGAGCGCCGTGCCCTGGAAGAACGCCTGCAACAACTGGCCGCGCATGACGCCCTGACCGGCCTGCTCAACCGCCGCGAGCTGGAAAGGCTGCTCTCGGAAACCCTGGGCGGTACCGCCAAGCGCCGCTTCAGCCATCTGCTGCACCTGAGCCTGGACCGCTTCAAGCAGGTCAACGATCTGTGTGGCCACTCCGCCGGTGACCAGTTGCTCAGGCAACTGGCAAACCAGCTCGCGCACCAGCTGCCGCGCCATGCCGAGCTGGCCCGCGTCGGAGGTGACGAGTTCGCCGTGCTGCTGCGCGAGGTCGATGACGAGGCCGCCCTCAAGCAGGCCGAGGCCCTGCGCCGGGCGGTCGAGCAGTTCGTCTTCACCTGGCAGGGGCGCCCCTTCCGTCTCCACACCAGCATCGGCCTGCTCGCCCTCGGCTCTGGCGTGCGCGACTGGGAGACGGCACTGACCTGGGCCAGCAGCGCCAGCCAACTGGCCAAACACCAGGGCCGCAACCGCGTTTGTCAGTTCAACCCGGAAGATGGTGCGCTGCTCGAACATCAACGCCAGCTGCAGTGGATCACCCGCCTGCGCGAAGCCTGCGAGCGCGGCCATTTCGAGCTGTTCTACCAACCCGTACAGGCATTGCAGAGTGCCACTGCCGGCCTGCACTACGAAGTGCTGCTGCGCTACCGCGACCCGCAGAGTGGCGAGTGGATCAGCCCGGCGCAGTTTCTCGATGCAGCGGCGCGTTATGACTTTCTCGGCGCCATCGACCGCTGGGTCGTACAGCATCTGTGCGCATGGCTGGCCGCCAATCCACGACACCTGGCGCAACTGGCTCAGGTCAACGTCAACCTCAGCGCCAACTCTCTGCTCGATTCCGACTTCCACCGTTTGCTGCAGGACGAACTGCAGCACCACGGCCTGCCGCCCGGAAAATTCTGCATCGAAGTGACGGAAATGGTCGCCCTGGGTGAGCTGGGCGTCTCCGCCCAGTGGATCGAGGAGCTACGCAGCAAGGGGCTGAAAGTCGCCCTGGACGATTTCGGCAGCGGCTTCGCCTCCTACGCTTATCTGCGTCACTTGCCGCTGGATATCCTCAAGATCGACGGCAGCTTCATCAGCGGTATCGAGAACGACCCGATCAACCAGGCGATGGTCGGCTCGATGCGACAGATTGCCGGGCAATTGGGCCTGCTCACCGTCGCCGAATTCGTCGAGACCCAGGCCAGCCTGGACTGCCTGCGCCGCCTGGGCATCGACTACGCCCAGGGCTATTTCATCGGCCGCCCGCAGCCCTTGCGAAAACTGGCAGACGACGTGCGTCACCACGACACTCAGCAAGCCTGATAGAGCGCCACCGGCACGCGCTCGAGCAGCGCCAGGTCCAAGCGCAACATGCGCACGCAGCGCGCGTCCACCAGGCTGGCTGGCAACTCGTTGTTCGGCAGGGCCAGCAACAGGCCAGTGAGATTGAGCACCAGCGCCTCACGCGAAAACACGCCGCTGCCCAGGCCGTAGAGCGCTGCGATCAGCTCACGCAGGCCGAACGGCAACCGCCAGCGGATACGCAGGGCCGAACCGAAGCTCGCCGAACGGCGCAGCATCGCATCGTCGATCTGCTCATTGCTCAGTTCACCGCCCGCTTCCTGCCAGTCCTGCAGGCTGCGCAGCAGGGCCAGTTCGCCCAGGTCGTGCAGCAGGCCGGCGGTATAGCAGAGCTCGGCGTCCAGCTTCAGCTCGAGCGCCAGCCAGCGCGCCAGCTCGGCGCTGCGCCGCGCCTGCTGCCAGGTATGCGCGGCCAATTCTGCCAGGCGCGGGTCACGCAACTGCGCATTGCGCTGCAGCGCCAGGCCCAGCACCAGGTTCAGCGTGCGCGCCACACCCAGGCGATGCAGCGCCTGCGCCAGGGTATGACAAGGCACACCCTGATGCTGCGCGGCAGTGCTGGCGGCGGCAATCAGCAGCGCGGTGATCTGCGGGTCGCTACCGAACACAGCCTCCAGCTCGCCCAGGTCCTGCTCGCCGGCCTGCAATCCCTGACTCACGGCGTTGCGCACATCGCTGAGCAGCGGCGCGCCCTGCCCCTCTTCGCGCACCGTATCGAGATAATCACGCAGCTCGCTGACCAGCAGCGGCTGGCGCACCGCCACCGCAGCAGCAGGCGCAGGCAACAACGTGCGCAGACGCTGCCGCAGGCTTTCGGCATTGAAGGGCTTGGCCAGATAGGCACTGGGCGCCAGCGGCCGGGCGGCGCGCACGCTGCTGGCATCCAGGCGTCCACTGATGAGCACGAACGGCAGCGCCGGTGTACGCGGGTGACGACGCAACTGACGCAGCAACTCCAGGCCGTCGAGCCCCGGCAGGTCACCGTCGGCGATCACCAGATCGGGCAGGCGCCGCTTGCACCGCGCCAGTGCCGTCTGGCCATCGCTGACCTGTAGCACACGGGCATCGCCACACACGTCGAGCACCAGCTGCTGCAGCAGATTGGACGTCCAGGGATCCGCCTCGGCGATCAGGACTTCCACACAATGAGCTGATGCGGTCATGCGAGCCTCTGGGCGAATGACGAACGGAGGATGCCCGAACCTCAGGTACCTACATCCACTGCAAAGCTGATGGATGAGTCAGTTCCACGGCAACGGCGCAGTCTAAACCGGGGCGTTGTGTGACCCAAGTCACAGGTGACCGAGTGGCGCAGAAAAATGCGCGACCAATAGCCGCGCCAACCGACCCGCACACACCAGCGCCGCCAGCAAACACGGGGCAAAAAAAAGCCCGCCGATCAGGGCGGGCTTCTTTGACAGGTAGCCGATCAATTACTTGATCTTGGCTTCCTTGTACATCACGTGCTTGCGTACGACCGGATCGAATTTCTTGATTTCGATCTTGTCAGGGGTGGTGCGCTTGTTCTTGTCGGTGGTGTAGAAGTGGCCGGTACCGGCGCTGGACACCAAACGGATCAGTTCACGCATGACTCTCTCCTTAAACCTTTTCGCCGCGAGCGCGCAGCTCAGCCAGCACTACGTCGATGCCACGCTTGTCGATGACGCGCATGCCCTTGGCAGATACGCGCAGACGCACGAAGCGCTTCTCGGACTCGACCCAGAAGCGATGGTGCTGCAGGTTCGGCAGGAAACGACGACGGGTTTTGTTGTTTGCGTGGGAAATGTTGTTCCCGGTTACCGGACCCTTACCGGTAACTTGACAGACTCTCGACATGCCTCAGCCCTCTAAAACCACATGCCCAACCCGGCATGGGTTGGCCGCTTAAACTCAATGTCATTGGCGCTCGGCGCCGCGTTTCTCGAGGGTCTTACCGGGCGCACTGGATAGCGCAAGAACCGGGCCCCTAGAAAAGAGCGCTGCTTTATACCAGAAAGCCCTGGAGGCAACAAGGAAAACCGCAGGATAAAACCCAAACCCGAGCCAGCAGACCCGTCGGGGGCCGGCCCGTTGGGGCCTGATCAAGATTTGACCGCTCGTCGCCTCGATCAGGTATTCAGCGCATGGCAAATCGACTAGGGTTGCAAGCTTGCCGTCAACGCCAGGAATGAGGACTTCACCATGCGCCTGCTACTCGCCGCTCTGCTATGCACCCCGATCCTGGCTCAGGCCGCCACCCTCAGTGTATGCACCGAGGCCAGCCCCGAAGGTTTCGACGTGGTGCAGTACAACTCGCTGACCACCACCAACGCCTCGGCGGACATGCTGATGAATCGCCTGGTGGAGTTCGACGCCGAGCTGGGCAAACTGCTGCCGAGCCTGGCGCGCAGCTGGTCGATCTCCGACGACGGTCTGGTCTACGACTTCAGCCTGCGCGACGACGTGCCATTTCACCACAGCGCCGACTTCACGCCCAGCCGCACGCTCGACGCCCGAGACGTGCTGTTCAGCTTCCAGCGCATGCTCGACGACCAGCATCCCTGGCATCAGGTCGCCGTCAGCGGTTACCCGCACGCCCAGTCGATGCAGTGGCCAAGCCTGATCGCCAAGGTCGAGGCGCCGGATGCCCATAGCGTGCGCATCACCCTGAACCGCCGCGATGCCACCTTCCTCGCCACCCTGAGCATGGGCTTCGCCTCGATCTACTCCGCCGAATATGCCGACAAGCTCCTGGCTGCCGGTACGCCACAGAAGCTCAACAGCGCGCCCATCGGCAGCGGCCCGTTCGTCTTCGAGCGCTTCCAGAAGGATGCCGTGGTGCGCTATCGCGCCAACCCGGACTATTTCGCCGGCAAGCCGGGGGTGGATCGGGTGATCTTCGCCATCACGCCGGACAGCAACGTGCGCCTGCAGAAGCTGCGCCGCGGCGAATGCCAGATCGCCCTGTCGCCGAAACCGCAGGACGTGCAGGCCATCGCCGGCGACGCCAAACTGAAAAGCGCGCAGACCGCCGCGTTCATGACCGCCTTCGTCGGCATCAACAGCCAGCATCCACCACTGGACAAACCGCAGGTGCGCCAGGCGATCAACCTGGCATTCGACAAGGCCAGCTACGTCAAGGCCGTTTTCGAAGGCAGCGCCGAGCCCGCCAGCGGCCCCTACCCGCCGAACACCTGGAGCTACGCCAGCGAACTGCCCGGCTACGCGCACGAACCGGAGAAAGCCCGCGCCCTGCTGGCCGAAGCGGGCCTGGCTGACGGCTTCAAGACCACCCTCTGGACACGCCCCAGCGGCAGCCTGCTCAACCCCAACCCGAGCCTCGGCGCGCAGCTGCTGCAGGCGGATCTGGCCAAAGTCGGCATCGCTGCTGAAATTCGCGTGATCGAGTGGGGCGAGCTGATCCGCCGCGCCAAGGCCGGCGAGCATGACCTGCTGTTCATGGGCTGGGCCGGCGACAACGGTGACCCGGACAATTTCCTCACCCCGCAATTCGCCTGCGCCTCGGTGCAATCCGGCCTGAACTTCGCCCGTTACTGCGACGCAGCGCTGGACAAGCTGATAGCAGACGGCAAGACCAGCAGCGATCAGGATGAGCGCAGCCGTCTTTATCACCAGGCGCAGCAGATCATTCAGGAGCAGGCGCTGTGGTTGCCGTTGGCCCATCCCACCGCCTTCGCCCTGCTCAGCACCAAGGTCGAGGGCTACAAGGTCAGCCCGTTCGGCCGGCAGAATTTCGCTGCGGTGCAGATGATGCCATGAGACATCGTCATGGTGGGCTGAAGCCCACCCTACACACTGAATCCTCGCTGGCGACAGGCTAAGACACCCGCCCTACGCCCGAACCAGCTACATCCAGCCGAGTTCGGCCATCGACAGCGGCTCGCCATCGCCGACGATGAAATGATCGAGCACGCGCACATCCACCAGCGCCAGCGCCTCCTTGAGGCGCAGGGTCAGCACGCGGTCGGCCTGGCTGGGCTCCGCTACGCCGGATGGGTGGTTATGGGTCAGGATGACGGCCGCAGCATTGTTGGCCAGAGCGCGTTTGACCACCTGCCTGGGATAAACGCTGGCGCTGTCGATACTGCCGCGAAACAGCACCTCGAACGCCAGCACGCGGTGCTTGGCATCAAAAAACAGGCAACCGAATACCTCATGCGGTTCGTGGCGCAGCTGCGCCTTGAGGTAGTCACGCACGGCCTGCGGGCTTTCCAGCGCCGAATCGCGACGCAGGCGCTCGGCCAGATGACGCCGCGACATCTCCAGCACCGCCTGCAGTTGCGCGTACTTGGCTGGGCCCAGGCCGAGGTGCTGGCTGAAGCCAGCCAGGTCGGCTTCGAGCAGAGCCCTCAGGCCGCCAAACTCGTTCAGCAGATAGCGCGCCAGATCCACTGCGCTCTTGCCGGCCACCCCGGTACGCAGAAAGATCGCCAGCAGTTCGGCATCGGTCAGCGACGCCGCGCCCTGCTCCAGCAATTTCTCCCGTGGACGCTCTGCCGCGGGCCAGTCACGAATGCTCATGTACACCTCCCTGTACGGCACCTCTAAAAACTACCTGCGTTGCCATCACTGCGTTAAAAACAAGCTCAAAATGCTCATTTACAGCTCGTAAACTCCGCTTTTTCGCTTGTTTTTGCCTTGTGCTGGCTGCCTCGCCTACGTTTTTTAGAGGTGCCTCATCTAGCCAGGCGCCCGCTGTTCCACTGCGGGCGCTGTGCTATCGTAGCCCATCTTTTTACACGGGGCCGGCCTGGGGAGGCGTTGGTCGCGTGGCGCACATCCACCGGTTTATAAAAGGCAGGCCTATGCAGCGGCTGTATCGCAAACGCATCATCGTCGGCGTGGGGGGCGGTATTGCTGCCTACAAGAGCGCCGAACTGGTTCGCCGACTCAAGGATCAGGGCGCCGAAGTCCGTGTGGTGATGACCCAGGGCGGACGCGAATTCATCACCCCGCTGACCTTGCAGGCCCTCTCCGGCCACCCCGTGCACCTCGACCTGCTCGACCCGGCCGCCGAAGCGGCGATGGGCCACATCGAGCTGGCGCGCTGGGCCGATCTGATCCTCATCGCCCCGGCCACCGCCGACCTCATCGCCCGCCTGGCCCAGGGCGTGGCCAACGACCTGCTCACCACCCTGGTACTGGCCACCGACGCGCCGATTGCCCTGGCTCCGGCGATGAACCAGGCCATGTGGCGCGACGCTGCCACCCAGGCCAACCTCGAACTGCTGCAAAGTCGCGGCATGCGCCTGTTCGGTCCGGCATCAGGCAGCCAGGCCTGCGGCGATGTCGGCCTCGGTCGCATGCTCGAAGCCAATGATCTGGCCCAGTTGGCCGCCGACTGCTTCCAGCGCCAGGCACTGGACGGTCTGCACATCCTGATCACCGCCGGCCCGACCCAGGAAAACATCGATCCGGTGCGTTACATCACCAACCACAGCTCCGGCAAGATGGGCTTCGCCCTGGCCGAGGCCGCTGCCGAAGCCGGCGCGCGGGTGACGCTGGTCAGCGGCCCGGTGCACCTGCCGACGCCGGACCGGGTCAGCCGCATCGACGTGGTCAGCGCCCGCGACATGCTCGCCGCTTGCGAAGCCGCCATGCCCTGTGACGTGCTGATTGCCGCCGCCGCAGTGGCCGACTACCGCCCGGAAGTGGTAGCCCAGCACAAATTGAAGAAAGACCCCAGCAGTGGCGAAGGGATGCTCCTGCAAATGGTGCGCAACCCGGATATCCTCGCCACCATCGCCGGCCGCGAAGATCGCCCGTTCAGCGTGGGCTTCGCCGCCGAGACCGAGAACCTGCTCGAATACGCCTCGCGCAAGCTGCGCGACAAGAATCTCGACCTGATCGTCGCCAATGATGTGGCCAACCCCAGCATCGGCTTCAATAGTGAAGAGAACGCCATCACCGTGATCGACCGTGGGCTGCAGCAAACCAGCTTCGCCCAGACCAGCAAGGGCAAGATCGCCCGCCAGTTGATCACCCTTATCGCCGAACGACTGAACAAGAACTGACCATGCACGCTCTGCAAGCCAAGATCCTCGACCCCCGCCTCGGCCAGGAATTTCCGCTGCCGCACTACGCCACACCCGGTTCCGCCGGCCTCGACCTGCGCGCCATGCTCAAGGAGCAGATCGTCCTCGAGCCAGGCCAGACCGTGCTGATTCCGACGGGGCTGTCGATCTACATCGGCGACCCTGGCCTGGCCGCGATGATCCTGCCGCGCTCGGGCCTCGGCCACAAACACGGCATCGTCCTCGGCAACCTGGTCGGCCTGATCGACTCGGATTATCAGGGCGAGCTGATGGTGTCGTGCTGGAACCGTGGCCAGACGCCTTTCACCATCGCCATCGGCGAGCGTATCGCCCAGTTGGTGCTGGTACCGGTAGTGCAGGCCCACTTCGAGCTGGTCGAGCAGTTCGACGAGACGCAACGTGGCGCCGGCGGCTTCGGCCACTCCGGTAGCCACTGACTCATACCCCACAGGACGACCCGCCGAGGAGCACCCACGTGAAACTCTTCAAGCGTACCGCCAAGGAAGCCAACATGGCTGCCAGCCTGGTGCCGAGCAAGCCCAAGGGCAAGAAGGCGAATCCCTTGCAGGGCGCACTGCTACCCGGCCTGCTGGCCGCTCTGATCGGCGGGGCCGCTGGCGCCGCGCTGCTGTGGTTTGCCGACAACAGCAGCAGCCAGGCACGCCAGGCAGAGCTGGTGCAGGCCATGGGCAGTAGCCAGGCCGCTGCCGTGCAGCAGGCGCTCAGGCAATTGCAGGCCGACAGCCTCGCTGCTGCTCGCAACCCGGAGCTGTTGCAGGCACTGCAAAGCGGCGACAACCTGCGGGTCAGTGAAGTCGAACGGCGCCTGGGCTACTGGGATGGCGTGATCGATGCCCATCTCAATCGCCGCGGCGAAGCGGTACAGAACACCTCCCGCGCCGCGCCGATGAACTTCGCCGGCCTGGACATGCTGCGCCGCACCGAAAGCGGTCAGCAACCCGCTGCCGAAGCCTATCGCGTGGGTGAGCGCTGGCTGGCCTACAGCGCCGTGGCGCTGCGCCTGAGTGAGAGCCAGCCGGCTCAGGGTACGCTGCTGCTGGCTGTCGATCTGCAGCGACTGCTCGCAGCCGTGCCGGCGCTACCGCCAGAGTATGGCCAGGTGCAACTGGTGCAGCAGTTCGCCAACACACCGCCGCAGGTGCTGCTGCAGCGCGGTCAGGCAGGCGATGCAGCCGCTGCGCAGACCTTCGCCACCGGTAATCCCTACTGGAAGGTCAGCTTCACCCCCGGCCCCGGCCTGGCTCAAGGCGGCATTTCTCCGGCGATGCTCGGCCTCGCGTTCCTGCTTGCACTGGGCGGCGCCCTGATCGGCATGATCCTGGTGCAGGGCGCGCTGCAGCGGCGCGTCAATCTCGACGCCCAGCAACTCGGGCAAATGCTCAAAGAACTCTCCGCCGGTAAGAACGTCAAAGCCTTCAGCCTCAGCATGCCGGTTCTCGATGCGCTGGCCCAAAGCCTGGCGCGATTGCCGCGCCGCATTGGCCCTGAAGGCAGCGGTACCCCCGTTAAAGGAACAGCTGCGGCACCCGCCGCTCAGCCGGCAGCCAAGCCAGCCGAGCTGGTCGACCCGCTGTTTCAGGACACCGATATCCTCGATATCGACATTCTCGATGAAGACCAGGATCTCCTGGGACTGGAGCAGAATCCCGCAATGAGCACTCGCCAAAGCGCCCCTAAACTTCCCGCCGACATCTTCCGCGCCTACGACATCCGTGGCGTGGTGGGCGACACCCTGACCGCCGAATACGCCTACTGGATTGGCCGCGCCATCGGCTCGCAGAGCCTGGCCCAGGGCGAGCCCAAGGTCATCGTCGGCCGCGACGGTCGCCTTTCCGGCCCGGAACTGCTGCAACAACTGGTACAGGGCCTGCTCGACTGCGGCTGCGAAGTGACCGATATCGGCATGGTGCCAACCCCTGTGGTGTACTTCGCCGCCAACGTGCTGGAAGGCCGCTCGGCCGTGATGCTCACCGGCAGCCACAACCCGCCGGACTACAACGGCTTCAAGATCATCATCGCGGGCGACACCCTGGCCAACGAACAGATCCTCGCGCTGAAGACCCGCCTGGACAACAACGACCTGGCCAGCGGCGTCGGCAGCGTGCAGCAGGTCGACGTCCTGCAACGCTACTTCAAGACCATCCGTGACGACATCGCCATGGCCAAGCCGCTGCGCGTGGTGGTCGACTGCGGCAACGGCGCCGCCGGCGTGATCGCCCCGCAACTGATCGAAGCCCTGGGCTGCAGCGTCATTCCGCTGTTCTGCGAAGTGGACGGCACCTTCCCCAACCACCATCCGGACCCGGGCAAACCGGAGAACCTGGTCGACCTGATCGCCCGCGTCAAAGCGGAAAACGCCGACCTGGGCCTGGCCTTCGACGGTGACGGTGACCGCGTCGGCGTGGTGACCAACACCGGCAACATCGTCTACCCGGATCGCCTGCTGATGCTGTTCGCCAAGGACGTGGTCTCGCGCAACCCCGGTGCCGACATCATCTTCGACGTCAAATGCACCCGTCGCCTGACCCCGCTGATCAGCGGCTACGGCGGTCGCCCGGTGATGTGGAAGACCGGCCACTCGCTGATCAAGAAGAAAATGAAGGAAACCGGCGCCCTGCTGGCCGGCGAGATGAGCGGTCACATCTTCTTCAAGGAGCGCTGGTACGGTTTCGACGACGGCATCTACAGCGCTGCCCGTCTGCTGGAAATCCTCAGCCTCGAAAAACGCAACGCCGAGCAGGTGTTCAGCGCCTTCCCCAGCGACATTTCCACGCCGGAAATCAACATCAAGGTCACCGAGCAGACCAAGTTCGGCATGATCGAACGCCTGCAGCGTGAAGGCCAGTGGGGCGAAGCGAACATCACCAGCATCGATGGCGTGCGCGTCGACTATCCCAAGGGCTGGGGCCTGATTCGTGCATCCAACACCACGCCGGTGCTGGTGCTGCGCTTCGAGGCCGACACTCAGGAAGAGCTGGAGCGTATCCAGGATGTGTTCCGTGTTCAGCTGCTCAAGGTCGCCCCCGACCTGCAACTGCCCTTTTGACCGATTTGTTCCAGGAGCCCCTGCATGACCCTCGAGCGTGACGCCGCTGCCCAGGTTGCCAAGGTACTGTCCGAAGCCCTGCCCTATATCCGCCGCTTCGTCGGCAAGACCCTGGTGATCAAGTACGGCGGCAACGCCATGGAAAGCGAGGAGCTCAAGCAGGGCTTCGCCCGCGACATCGTGCTGATGAAAGCCGTCGGCATCAACCCGGTAGTGGTGCACGGTGGCGGCCCGCAAATTGGTGACCTGCTCAAGCGACTGTCCATCGAGAGCCACTTCATCGACGGCATGCGCGTCACCGATACCGCCACCATGGACGTGGTGGAAATGGTGCTCGGCGGCCAGGTCAACAAGAGCATCGTCAACCTGATCAACCAGCACGGCGGCAGCGCCATCGGCCTGACCGGCAAGGATGCCGGCCTGATCCGTGCCAGGAAGCTCACGGTCAGCCGCCAGACGCCAGAGATGACCCAGCCGGAAATCATCGACATCGGTCATGTCGGCGAGGTCACCGGGGTCAACACCGACCTGCTGAACATGCTGGTCAGGGGCGACTTCATCCCGGTCATCGCGCCCATCGGCGTCGGACCGGGCGGCGAGTCCTACAACATCAACGCCGACCTGGTCGCTGGCAAGGTAGCTGAGGCGCTGAAGGCCGAGAAACTGATGCTGCTGACCAACATCGCCGGCCTGATGAACAAGCAGGGTGAGGTGCTCACCGGCCTGACCACCGAGCAGGTCAACGATCTCATTGCCGACGGCACCATCTACGGCGGCATGCTGCCGAAGATCAAATGCGCGCTGGAAGCGGTGCAGGGTGGCGTGACCAGCTCGCATATCATCGATGGCCGCGTGCCGAATGCCGTGCTGCTGGAAATCTTCACCGACATCGGCAACGGCACCATGATCAGCAACCGCAAACGCCCCTGAACAGCGGCCGCAACGCGGCCTTCTGATGCCCCTCTCCCTCCGGGGCGAAGAGGCGCGCTTTTGGAAGCACTGCTTCCTGCGCCGATGAGCGCCTGATCGCTGGCGATCAGGCCGGGGCGCGGAGCGGGGTGCCCGCAGGGCGAACCGGTGCGCACGGCGCACCCTACGAGATGACGCCGGCCATCGAGCGGGCTTATCGCAGGCCATCCGCACACCAACTCGGACTTGCCGCATTACCGACCAACGACCACGCTCACCGGGACCCTTTTCATAACGGAACGCCCATGAGCAGCCTGCCCGAACTCAACCAGTTCAACTTCTTCCATGCCTTGCGCGTGCGCTGGGCCGAAGTCGATCCGCAAAGCATTGTCTTCAACGGCCACTACCTGACCTACGCCGATGTCGCCATCACTGAATACTTCCGGGCGCTGGGCGTCGCCTACCCCGCCGACCTGGCTCGGGACGGCGGCGACTTCTTCGCCATCCGCACCTTGCTCGAGTACCGCGCCCCGGCGCGCTTCGACGATCAATTGCGGATTGGCGTGCGCAGCGCGCGCCTGGGAAAGTCCAGCCTGACCTTCGCACTCGGCATCTGGCGCGACGGCGAGTTACTGACCAGCGGCGAAATCGTCTATGTTCACGCCGACGCCGCGACACGCAGCAGCGCGCCGCTGCCGCAGTGGCTCAGGGAGAAGATAGAGCGTTTCGAGAAGACTCAGCCGCTGGGCTGAATGACTGAGCCCTAAGGCTTTTTCTGCGGCTCGCCAAACAACTCGGCCAGGCGCGCACGATCGGCAGCGAAACCAGCCTCGGCCTGGGTGCGCGTCTCCTTGTAACGGGCGATATCACGCTGCAGACGCCGCTGCTCTTCCTTGAGGTTGTTGATCTGCGCCAGCAAATGCTCCGGTACCTGGCGCCCGGCACGCTCATGGTCGGCAGCCTGGCTCTGCAGGTTGGCCTGTTGAGTACGCACCGACTGCAGATTGCCACGCGCGACGCTGGTGACACTGTCGAGCTCGGCCAGCTTGCGCTCACGGGCACGGTCGACATCATCGAGATTGGTGTACAGACGCAGCAACTTGGCATCGCTGCTGGCGCGCGCCTTGTCCGCCTGCATGCGGGCGAACTCTTCAGGCGTCGGGGCCGGCGGGATCACCCGCAGCACGCGCCCCTGATCATTGAGCACCTCGTAACCCTTGCCGATGAACTCCGGCGGCACACCCTGGCGACTGAGCACCGTCACACCCTTGTCATCGACGTAGCGATACAGCTCGGCAGCCACGCCAGACAGCGGCAGTAGCAGGCTACAGAGCAGCGTACAGCGGGTCAGGAGCGGTGCAGGCATAAGACGACCTTGTGCTAGGGCTAGATTCCGTACTCGGCGCGATAGGCTTCGACGGCCGGCAGATATTGCTTCAGTTCAGCATCCCCCGCCAGATATTCCAGTACCTGTTCGAGTGACACGATGCTCACTACGGGCATGCCGAAGTCGCGCTCGACCTCCTGAATGGCGGAAAGCTCGCCCTGACCACGCTCCTGGCGGTTCAGCGCGATCAACGTGCCGGCGGCCTGCGCGCCCTGGCCCTGGATGATCTGCATCACTTCGCGGATCGCGGTGCCGGCGGTGATCACGTCATCGACGATCAGCACACGGCCCTTGAGCGGCGCACCGACCAGAGTGCCGCCCTCGCCGTGATCCTTGGCTTCCTTGCGGTTGAAGCACCAGGGCAGATCGCGCTGATGATGCTCGGCCAGCGCCACGGCAGTGGTCGCCGCCAGCGGAATGCCCTTGTAGGCCGGGCCGAACAGCACATCGAAGTCGATGCCACTGTCGACGATGGCAGCCGCGTAAAAACGCCCCAGCTGAGCCAGCGCCAGACCACTGTCGAACAGGCCGGCATTGAAGAAATAAGGGCTGGTACGCCCGGACTTGAGGGTGAACTGACCGAAACGCAGAACACCGCGTTCGATGGCAAAGCGAATGAAATCGCGCTGGTACGCTTGCATGAAAAGTCCCGGACGGCACGGATTTAGCTAAATGAGGTGAGCTCGGGTATCATACACGCACGTGTTTTTGGGGGCCATTTATGCGGATCATCAGTGTGAACGTGAATGGTATTCAGGCTGCGGCCGAGCGAGGTCTGCTCAGCTGGCTGCAAGCCCAGAATGCCGACGTGATCTGCCTGCAAGACACCCGTGCCTCCGCCTTTGAAATGGACGACCAAGCCTTCCAGCTGGATGGTTATTTCCTCTATGCATGCGACGGTGAAGTGCCCAGCCAAGGTGGCGTGGCGCTCTACTCGCGATTGCAACCCAAGGCGGTGATCAGCGGCCTCGGCTTCGAGATGGCCGATCGCTACGGGCGCTACCTGCAGGCCGATTTCGACAAGGTAAGTATCGCCACCCTGCTCCTGCCAAGTGGGCGGGACGGTGACGAGAGCTTGAATCAGAAATTCAAGTTCATGGACGATTTCACCCATTATCTGGACAAGCAACGCCGCAAGCGTCGCGAGTACATCTACTGCGGCTCGCTGCATGTAGCGCACCAGAAGCTGGACGTGAAGAACTGGCGTGACTGCCAGCAATCCCCCGGCTTCCTGGCGCCCGAGCGCGCCTGGATGGATGAGGTGGTTGGCAATATGGGTTATGTCGACGCCCTGCGCGAAGTCAGCCGCGAAGGCGACCAGTTCAGCTGGTGGCCGGATAACGAGCAGGCCGAGATGCTCAACCTGGGTTACCGCTTCGACTACCAGTTGCTCACTCCGGGCATGCGCCGTAGCGTGCGCAGCGCACGCCTGCCACGTCAGCCGCGCTTCTCCCAGCATGCGCCGCTGATCGTCGATTACGACTGGATTCTCAGCATCTGATCGACAGACACGAAAAAGCCGGCTTATCGCCGGCTTTTTTATCACTTGAGTTACTGATTCAAACCACTGTCGGCCTGCACCAACAGATTGCGTATGTAAGCGTCATCGGCATAGCGCCGACTCAGATCGAGCAGATGGGCACGAGCCTGCTCGTATTCATGCAACGCCAAATAATTACGCACCAGTGCGATCTCGGTAATACGACCCGGCTCGATCTCGAACGCAGCCCGATTATAGGCAAGCGCCTTGCGATGATCAGCGTACTGCTCGCCGTTGTCGCCCAGGTATAGCAAGCCCAACACGTTATTGGCTGCCAGACCGCGGGGCTCAAGCGCATGAGCCTGCTCGAGCCTGGCGGCGGCCTCCGGCACCCTGCCCTGCATTAGATCGGCGTCAGCCATATTCACCAGGTAATCGTAGGAACCCTGTGGATAGTAGGCTGCAGCCTTGGCCGCGTATTCGCCTGAGCGCGGAAAGTCATTCAGCTCGTAATAGCCCAGCGAGATGAAGCGAAGCGCATGAGCCTTCTCCGCATCCGTTGCGACCGGACTATTGGCCACCTCTTTGAACTTGGCAATCGCCTGCCGCGACTGCCCCACGTCGTGCAATTGTGCAGCCTCGACCCTCAAAGCCTGCAGTTTCGTCTGCTCGGCCAGCGTCCGCGCAGCATCACCGCACCCGACTAGCGCCGCCAGAAACCAAGCCAACGCCAACATTCGCACACTCATCAAACCTGTCCTTCCCTGCCACGGAAGGGGTCGACCCTTCCGATCATTTCCAGTGCAATTACTTGATTAGCCGCCAACTGAACGGGTATCGATAGGATTGCCCCTCGTTGGCCTTGATACCCGCGATGATGGTCAGCACCAGCGCGGCCAGGCCCAGCAGCATCAGCAGCGGGAAGCCGATCACCACCACCATCAGGATGAAGCAGACGATGGCGGCCAGCGCCACGCTGATCTGGAAGTTCAGCGCTTCCTTGCCCTGCGCATCGACGAATGGGTCGAAATCCTTCTTGATCTGCCAGACGATCAGCGGACCGAGCAGATTGCCAAAGGGGAACACCAACCCGAGAAACGCGGCGAAGTGGCAGAACATCGCCCACTGACGCGCTTCCTGACTGGGCGTCGGAACCGGGTTTTGCATATCGTCATTCATGCGGGTGCTCCTTGCGCGGTTGAAGATTTCAGTCGACCAGGGCGGTCTTCTGCAGTTCAAAGATCTCGTTCATGCCCTTCTGCGCCAACGCCAGCATGGCGTTGAATTCTTCAGGCTGGAACGGTGCGCCTTCGGCAGTGCCCTGCACTTCGATGAAGCCGCCGGCGTTGGTCATCACCACGTTGAGGTCGGTCTCCGCGGCGGAGTCTTCCAGGTAGTCCAGATCCAGCACCGGCTCGCCCTGGTAGATGCCGACCGACACCGCAGCGATCATCTGCTTGAGCGGATCGCCCTTGAGCGCACCACGCTTCTTCAGCACTTTCAGCGCATCGATCAGCGCCACCATGGCGCCGGTGATCGAAGCGGTACGGGTACCACCGTCAGCCTGGATCACGTCGCAATCGACGTACAGGGTGTTCTCGCCCAGCTTGGTCATATCCAGCGCCGCGCGCAGCGAACGACCGATCAGGCGCTGGATTTCCAGGGTACGGCCACCCTGCTTGCCACGGCTGGCTTCACGCTGGTTACGCTCGCCGGTGGCGCGCGGCAGCATGCCGTATTCGGCAGTCAGCCAACCCTGGCCCTGGCCCTTGAGGAAACGCGGCACGCCCGACTCGACGCTGACGGTGCAGATCACCTTGGTGTCGCCGAACTCGACCAGCACCGAACCCTCGGCATGCTTGGTGTAGTTGCGGGTGATGCGAATCGAGCGCAACTGATCGGCGGCGCGGCCACTGGGACGTTTCATCGAGCGATACCTACTTCATTAAGTGAAAACAGCACGCATTATAGGGGGCGGTCGAGCACGGCGACACGCAGAATTGGCGCCAGCAGACATCAGGCCCGATCGCCTGCACATGAAATGGGCAGGCGCCGTGAGCTACAATCCTGCGTTTTTCGAGCCGACTTCCACGAGGTATCCCATGGTTCACAGCATGACGGCCTTTGCCCGCAATGAGCAGGCAACCGCTCACGGCACACTGAGCTGGGAGCTGCGCTCGGTCAACCACCGCTATCTCGAGCCACACCTGCGCCTGCCGGAAGCCTTCCGCGACCTCGAAGGCGCGGTGCGCGAAGCCCTGCGCCAGGGTCTGTCACGCGGCAAGGTGGAATGCACCCTGCGCTTCGCCGAAGAAAGTGCCGGCAAACCATTGCAGGTCGACAGCGAGCGGGCTCGCCAACTGATCGCCGCCGCCGAGCAGGTCGCCGCGCTGATTCAGCAGCCGGCCCCGCTCAACCCGCTGGAAGTGCTGGCCTGGCCCGGCGTACTGGTGGCCGACTCGGCTGACCCGCAAGCGCTGAACTCCGCCGCGCTGAAGCTGTTCGACCAGGCACTGGGCGAACTCAAGGCCGGCCGCGCTCGTGAAGGCGCCGAGCTGGCCAGGCTGCTCAACGAGCGCCTCGACAGCATGCTCGACGAAGTCGCCGCCCTGCGCGAACTGGTACCGCAGATGCTCGCCGGGCAGCGCGCCAAGATCGAAACCCGCTTCGCCGAGATGCAGGCCGAGCTCGATCCGCAACGCCTGGAGCAGGAGCTGGTACTGCTGGCGCAGAAGAGCGACGTGGCCGAGGAGCTGGATCGCCTCAGTACCCATGTCAGCGAAGTCCGTCGCGTGCTCAAGGCCGGCGGTGCTGCCGGGCGGCGCCTGGACTTCCTCATGCAGGAACTCAATCGAGAAGCCAACACCCTCGGCTCCAAGGCCTTCGATCCGCGCAGCACACAGGCTGCGGTCAATCTGAAGGTGCTCATCGAACAGATGCGCGAGCAAGTACAGAACATCGAGTGAACACTACTGCGCTAGGCTATACCGCGTTGAAACGAAGCAAAGCGTAGTAACAGCCAAAGGCTGGCCCGAAGGGGAGCGAAGCGTATAAATCAGGTTCGAAATGCTCATTTACAGTCGTAAACTCCGCTTTCTCACCTGATTTCGCCTTGTCTAGCCGTCGCTCGCTACGTTTTCACGCCCATCAAGATTTGCTCAGGAAGCTCTAATGGCCACCACCGGCACCCTCTACATCGTTTCCGCACCCTCCGGCGCCGGCAAGACCAGCCTGGTCAAGGCCCTGATCGACAGCGAGGCGCAGATTCGCGTCTCGGTATCGCATACCACCCGCGCCATGCGTCCAGGTGAGGTGGATGGGGTCAACTACCACTTCGTCGATCACGCGCAGTTCAGCGCCATGATCGAGCGCAGCGAGTTTCTCGAACACGCCCAGGTTTTCGACAACTTCTACGGCACCTCGCAGAAATGGGTCGAGCAGACCCTGAGCGAAGGCTTCGACCTGATCCTGGAGATCGACTGGCAGGGCGCACAGCAAGTGCGCAAGCTGATGCCGCAGAGCAAATCCATCTTCATCCTGCCGCCAACCCAGGAAGCACTGCGCCACCGCCTGACCAACCGCGGCCAGGACAGCGGCGAGATCATCGAACGGCGCATGCGCGAGGCCGTCAGCGAGATGAGCCACTATGTCGAATACGACTACCTGGTGATCAACGACGACTTCAATCATGCATTGAGCGACCTGAAAGCCATCTTCCGCAGCAACCAGTTGTCGCAAACGCAGCAACAGCAGCGCCATGCCGGGCTGCTCGGCGAACTGCTGGCATAAGAGCGGTCGCAAGCTTCAAGCCACAAGCTGAAAGTAAAAGCAAGGCCGGTTTGGCTCCTGCTGGTAGCTTGAAGCTTGCAGCTGCTTTACAATATCCAGTCCGCTCGCCCGTTCGGGCCAAGCTTATCCGCACACGTTACGAGGAACACCATGGCTCGCGTTACCGTCGAAGATTGCCTGGACAATGTTGATAACCGCTTCGAACTGGTCATGCTCGCGACCAAGCGTTCGCGCCAGTTGGCCACCGGCGGCAAAGAGCCGAAAGTGGCTTGGGAAAACGACAAGCCCACCGTCGTGGCCCTGCGCGAAATCGCGGCTGGCCTGGTGGACTATGACGTGATCGCCCAGGACGACATCGTCGAAGAAGAACCGCTGTTCGCTGCCTTCGAGGAAGAGGCCAACGAGCCTCTGTAAGTCGATGATGCCGGGTCGAAGTTGCGCGGCGTGTAGCCAAACCGGCCATGAGGGGAATACCCCATGGCTGGTATAGACGCTCTCGCCGACCGACTTTCGGCCTATCTCGGCCATGACCAGGTCAACCTGGTTCGCCGAGCCTACTTCTACGCCGAACAGGCGCACGATGGCCAACGCCGCCGCAGTGGCGAAGCCTACGTGACCCATCCGCTGGCCGTGGCCAGCATCCTCGCCGACATGCACATGGATCATCAGAGCCTGATGGCCGCCATGCTGCACGACGTGATCGAAGACACCGGCATCGCCAAGGAAGCGCTCAACGCGCAGTTCGGCGAAACCGTGGCCGAACTGGTCGACGGGGTCAGCAAGCTGACCCAGATGAACTTCGAGACCAAGGCCGAAGCCCAGGCCGAGAACTTCCAGAAGATGGCCATGGCCATGGCCCGCGATATCCGCGTGATCCTGGTCAAGCTGGCCGACCGCCTGCACAACATGCGCACCCTCGAAGTGCTGTCCGGCGAGAAGCGCCGGCGCATCGCCAAGGAAACCCTGGAAATCTACGCGCCCATCGCCAACCGCCTGGGCATGCACAGCATGCACGTGGAATTCGAGGACCTCGGCTTCAAGGCGATGCATCCGATGCGCAGTGCGCACATCCGCGCTGCGGTAAAACGCGCCCGCGGCAATCGCAAGGAAATCCTCAACAAGATCGAGGAATCGCTGACCCATTGCCTGGCCCGCGAAGGCCTGGAAGGTGAAGTGCTCGGTCGCGAGAAGCACATCTACGGCATCTACCAGAAGATGCGCGGCAAGCGTCGCGCCTTCAACGAAATCATGGATGTCTACGGCTTCCGCATCATCGTCGACAAGGTCGACACCTGCTACCGCGTGCTCGGCGCGGTGCACAACCTGTACAAGCCGCTGCCGGGACGCTTCAAGGATTACATCGCGATCCCCAAGGCCAACGGCTATCAGTCGCTGCACACCACGCTGTTCGGCATGCACGGCGTACCCATCGAGATCCAGATCCGCACCCGCGAAATGGAAGAGATGGCCAACAACGGCATCGCCGCGCACTGGCTGTACAAATCCAACGAAGAAGACCAGCCCAAGGGCACCCACGCCCGCGCCCGCCAGTGGGTCAAGGGCGTGCTGGAAATGCAGCAGCGTGCCGGCAACTCGCTGGAATTCATTGAGAGCGTGAAGATCGACCTGTTCCCCGACGAGGTCTACGTGTTCACGCCCAAGGGTCGCATCATGGAGCTGCCGAAAGGCTCCACCGCGGTCGACTTCGCCTACGCGGTGCACACCGACGTCGGCAACACCTGCATTGCCTGCCGCATCAACCGCCGCCTGGCGCCGCTGTCGCAGGCGCTGGAAAGTGGTTCGACGGTGGAGATCGTCACCGCACCGGGCGCACGCCCGAATCCGGCCTGGCTCAATTTCGTGGTCACCGGCAAGGCGCGCACGCACATCCGCCACGCCCTCAAGCAGCAGCGCCGCTCCGAATCCATCAGCCTCGGCGAACGCCTGCTGAACAAGGTGCTGGCCAGCTTCGATACGCACCTGGAGAAAATCTCCGCCGAGCGCGTGCAAGCCGTGCTGGGCGAGTACCGCCAGGAAGTCATCGAGGACCTGCTCGAAGACATCGGCCTGGGCAACCGCATGGCCTACGTCGTGGCCCGCCGCCTGCTGGCCGAAAATGGCGACGACACCTTGCCGAGCAGCGAAGGCCCGCTGGCGATTCGCGGCACCGAAGGCCTGGTGATGAGCTACGCCAAGTGCTGCACGCCGATCCCGGGCGACCCCATCGTTGGCTACCTGTCGGCCGGCAAGGGCATGGTGGTGCACATGGAGAGCTGCCGGAACATCGTCGATATCCGCCACAACCCGGAAAAATGCATCCAGCTCAACTGGGCCAAGGACGTTACCGGCGAATTCAACGTCGAACTGCGCGTCGAGCTGGAGCACCAGCGCGGCCTGATCGCCTTGCTGGCCAGCAGCGTCAATGCCGCCGATGGCAACATCGAGAAGATCAGCATGGACGAACGCGATGGCCGCATCAGCGTCGTGCAGCTGGTGGTCAGCGTGCATGACCGCGTGCACCTGGCCCGCGTGATCAAGAAACTGCGCGCGCTCAAGGGCGTGATGCGTATCACCCGAGTACGCGCCTGACACAATTCCCCCATTTCCAGTCTGTAGGCTGGGTGCTCGACCCAACCAGTTCTCACAAGGAGCGATTCATGAGCAAGACCGTCATCACCAGCGACAAGGCCCCCGCCGCCATCGGCACTTACTCCCAGGCGATCAAGGCCGGCAACACCGTCTACATGTCCGGTCAGATCCCGCTGGACCCGGTGAGCATGGAACTGGTCGAAGGCTTCGAGGCACAGACCGTGCAGGTGTTCGAGAACCTCAAGGCCGTAGCCGAAGCCGCCGGCGGTTCGTTCAAGGACATCGTCAAGCTGAACATCTTCCTCACCGACCTGTCGCATTTCGCCAAGGTCAACGAGATCATGGGCCGCTACTTCGAACAGCCCTACCCGGCTCGCGCCGCCATCGGCGTTGCTGCTCTGCCGCGCGGCGCGCAGGTGGAAATGGACGCTATCCTGGTCATCGAATAAGTCGTTCGAGCGGGGCCCCGGCCCCGCTCGCCCTTCCCCGGCATGGAGATCGCCATGCGTCTGCTTCCTCTGCTGCTATGCGGCGCCCTGCTGAGCGGCTGCGCCAGTACGCCGAACAACGACCCGAGCGGCACCTGGATCAACCAGGCAGCCATCGATGCCGCCCGCGAAAGCGGTCGCCTGCGCGAGGCCCTGCTCGCCTATGGGCCCAATCTCGAATGGCAGATCAACCCCGAACGGCAGCAGGCCAGCTACAGCAACGGCTTCGAGCTGGCCGAGGGCAGGCTGCAGGGCACCGGAGAGGGGCGTTGGCAGGTGACCTTCTACGGCGACTACCAGGAACAGCTGGGCGTGCAGGATGGCGAGCTGGTGCAGATCGCCAGCGATTACTGGCCCGAGCAGCACTTCACCCGCGTCACCAGCTCCGGTGAGCCCAAGCCCCTGGGCAGCAGCTTCGAACAGGCGCTATACCGCGACTACCTGGGCGGCGACTGGCTGATCGAAGAGGGTTTGGGCCAGGGCGGCCTGGTGCGCTTCAACAGCGACGGACAGGTGCAGGGCCTGCCCGGTGCCGAACGCTTCGCCCTGTGCCTGGCGGGCGACTGCGCGGCCATGAGCGGCGAACATGACAGCCTCTGGCTGCAAGCTGGCGACCAGGGCAGTCCCTGGTTGTTCGTCCACGAAGGCAATCAGCTACGCATCTTCGAAGCGCAGAACCGCGCCCAGTTCGACGAGATGCCCGAGTACCAGCCCGGCCCACAGCGCTGGTTGCTCAAGCGCCGGTAGCCCTGTCGGATCGACTCTCCCCGGATCTCATCCGGGCTACCCTGCCAATGCCCCTTGCAGCAGCCACAGACCCAATAACAGCAACAACGCCCCACAACCGCGATCCAGCCAGCGCACGCGCTGCTGCAACCAGCCGCGCCAACGCACCTGATCGAGCAGGCGCACCAGCGCCAGATCCCAGAACAGCACCACCAGAGTCATCCACAGCATCGCCAGGCCCAGCCCCCATGCCGGCATCGCGGACTCGCGCAGTACCCCGAACAGGCCGGCGTAGAACAGCGGCAATTTGGGGTTGAGGCTGCTGGCCAGAAGGCCCTGACGCACTCCTTTCCACACCCTGCCCCGCATTGGCTGATCGCCCTGCGGCATTACGAGATCTCGCCGCGAGGCCAGCGCCTGCAGGCCGATCCAGGCGAAATACAGCCCGCCGACGACCTGCAGCCCGCGCCACAGCCAACTGCCCTCGGCGGGTAACAACGCCATGACGAACAGCACCAGCAGCATGCTCAGCAGGTTGGCCAGGGCGATACCGCAGGCACAACCATCGGCCTGCCGCCGACCTTGCGCCAGCGCAGTACGGATCAACAGAAAGAAGTCCGGCCCCGGCGACAGCAAGGCCGCGAAATGAGTACCGGCAACCAGTAGAAACAACGCGAACATGGAACCTCCGTTTGGCGGAGGCAGTGTCGGCAACTGGCGGTATCGATGTATTGGAAAAAACTCAGTGTCAGCCGCGACCAATCGCTGTCGAGTAAACCGGCGCAGTGATGGGCGCAACCCTGCAACCTGAGGCTGCCTCCCGCAGAATCAGGCCTGCGCCACGGCGCGAAAACGCCCCGGAGTGACGCCGGTGAAACGGCGGAAGACGCCATTGAAATGTGCCTGGTCATAGAAGCCAAGGCCCAGCGCAACCTCAGCCAGAGCCTGGCCTTGCAACAGTCTGCGCTTGGCTTCGCGCACCCGGCGCTGCAGCAGATAGGTGTGCGGCGGCACGCCATAGGCACGGCGGAACACGTCGATCAGGTGGCGCGGGTGGCGCTGCACCAGAGCGGCCAGTTGCTCCAGGCTGACGGCCTCGGCGTAGTGCGCTTCCAGGTAATCGCGCAGGTAAGCCGTCACCCCGCCGTCACGAGAAGCCGCACGGGCCTCGCGCAAGCCGCCATGGCGCAACGCGACACATCCGTTTCCGATCTGTGCA
>CAMPIF010000007.1 GCA_946886245.1 Ectopseudomonas composti
GCTGAGGGCGATGCCACGGTCACGCAGCAGATCCAGCGGATAAGGATCGTAGCCGACACCGAAGCTGCAGATGGCGCGCAGATTCGGCAGCAGCGCCAGCTGATCAGCCGTGCAGCCAAAACGCGCCGAAGACACCATATGGATGAACTGCTCGCCCTGCTCGCGCAGGAAGGCCAATGGCTCGGCCTGCTGCCAGAGCGCACTGACCTCGTATTCGTCGGCCAGCTCGCGATTGAAGCGTTCGCTCAGCGGGCCGATCTGCAGCACCTTGAGTTTGCTCATGGATCCTCCTGTTTCGATCATGCGTTCTACAGCAGTTTGCCCGGATTCATCAGCCCGGATGGATCCAGCGCCTGCTTGATGCGGGACATCAGCTCCAGCTCCAGCGGTGCCTTGTAGTGCTGCGCAGCCAGGCGCTTGGACTGGCCCAGGCCATGTTCGGCGCTGATGCTGCCGGCATCTTCCAGAGTCGAGTCGTAGATCACCCGCATGATCGCCTCGGCCTGCGCCTTGAACGGGCCATCCTCGGCGCCGACGGGCTTGCTGACGTTGTAATGCAGGTTGCCGTCGCCGACGTGCCCGTAGGCCACGATACGCACGCCAGGAAACGCCTGCTGCAGCGCCTGGTCGGTACGCGCGATGAAATCGGGAATACGGCTGACCGGCACGCTGATGTCGTGCTTGAGGCTCGGCCCCTCGTGGTTCTGCGCCTCCGATATGCCCTCGCGCAGCGCCCACAAGGCGCGCACCTGCGCATCGCTACCAGCCAGCACGGCATCCAACGCCATGCCCTTTTCGAACGCCTCGCCGAGGCCCTGCTCGAGCATCTCGTTCAAGGGCGCATTGGGCTGGGTATCGCTCAGTTCGATCAGCACGTACCAGGGATGCGCTTCGGCGAAGGGATCGCTGACGCCGGTGACATGGCGCAGGACGAACTCGACGCTCTGCCGCGACATCAGCTCGAAGCCGGTCAGGCGGTCGCCGCACAGACCGCGCATCTGCCCGATCAGCTCCACGGCCGCTTGCGGGCTGGGCAGCGCCACCCAGGCGGTAGTCAGGCTGCGCACCGCCGGGAACAGCTTGAGCACGGCGGCGGTGATGATGCCCAGCGTACCCTCGCTGCCGATGAACAGGTGCTTGAGGTCATAGCCGGTGTTGTCCTTGCGCAGGCCGCGCAAGCCGTTCCAGATGCGCCCGTCGGGCAGCACCACTTCCAGCCCCAGCGCCAGGTCGCGCATGTTGCCGTAGCGCAGCACGGCGGTACCGCCGGCATTGGTCGCCAGGTTGCCACCGACCGTGCAGCTGCCTTCGGCGCCCAGCGACAGCGGGAACAGCCGGCCGACTTCGGCGGCGGCCTCCTGCAGCTGCTGCAGGATCACCCCGGCTTCGACGGTGATGGTTTCGTTGGCCACGTCCACGTCGCGGATGCGCTTCATGCGCGTCAGCGACAGCACGATCTGCGCCCCGGAGTCGTCCGGAATCGAGCCGCCGCACAGGCCGGTATTGCCGCCCTGCGGTACCAGCGCGACGCCGGCCCGCGCGCACAGACGCACAACGGCGGCGACCTCCTCGGTCGAGGCCGGGCGCAGCACTGCAGCGGCCTGGCCGCGATAGGCACCGCGCCAGTCGCTCTGGTAACTCTGCATGCGCTCGGCATCGGTAAGCAGGCCGGCCTCGCCGACCACGTCGCGCAGCGCCTGGATCAGATCATCGGACAGGCCACTCATTTCAGGTCACCGGCGCCGGGTTGAACAGCACCAGGTCGTTGTGCAGACGCAGGCGTTCGGCGCAGGTCTGCTTGCGACCGCTGGCCACGTCCAGATAGAGCTGGAAGATATGCCAGCCCATTTCCTCCAGGGTCATATGCCCGGAGACGATCTGCCCGGCGTCGACGTCGATCAGGTCCGGCCAACGCTCGGCCAGCTGGGTGCGCGTGGCCACCTTGATCACCGGCACCATGGACAGGCCATAGGGCGTGCCGCGACCGGTGGTGAAGATGTGCAGGTTCATGCCCGCCGCCAGTTGCAGGGTGCCGCAGATGAAGTCGCTGGCCGGCGTGGCGCAGAACCACAGGCCCTTGCCACGAATGCGCTCACCGGGCGCCACGACGCCGGCAATCGGGCTGTTGCCGGACTTGGCAATCGAACCCATGGCCTTCTCGACGATGTTGTTCAGCCCCCCCTTCTTGTTGCCAGGCGTGGTGTTGGCGCTGCGGTCGGCCATGCCGCGCGAAAGATAGCGGTCGTACCAGTCCATCTCGCGGATCAGCGCATCGGCCACCTCGACGCTGGCGGCGCGCGGCGTGAGCAAGTGGATGCCGTCACGCACCTCGGTGTTCTCGGAGAACATCACCGTGGCGCCGGCACGCACCAGCAAATCCGCTGCCACGCCCAGAGCCGGGTTGGCGGTGATGCCGGAGAAGGCATCGCTGCCGCCGCACTGCATGCCGACCACCAGTTCGCAAGCCGGCACCGTCTCGCGGCGACGCTGATCGAGCACCTTCAGGCGCTCCTCGATCATGCCCATGATCTGCTCGACCATGCCGGTAAAGCCGGTGCCGGAGTCCTGCAGGCGGAACAGCCAGTCCTCCTCGTCCATGCCGTTGGTGAGCTGATCGCCATCCATCAACTGGCTGGCCTGCAGCTTCTCGCAGCCGAGGCTGATCACCAGCGCCTGGCCGCCGAAGTTGGGGTTGCGGCTGATGTTGTACAGGGTGCGGATCGGCACCACGGCGTCCGGCGCGTTGATCGCCACACCGCAGCCGTAGCTGTGCGACAGCGCTACCACGTCGTCGACGTTGGGGTATTTGGGCAGGAGTTCCTTGCGTACGCGCTCGACCACGTGATCGAGCACGCCGACCACGCACTGCACGGTGGTGGTCACACCGAGGATATTGCGCGTGCCGACCGTGCCATCCGGGTTGCGGAAGCCCTCGAAGCTGTAGCCCTGCAGCGGCTCGCCGGGCGAGGTCTTGATGGTCGCCTTGGGCAGGTTGTCCAGCGCTGGCGGCTCGGGCATGCGCAGCACCTGCTCGGTGACCCAGCTACCGGCGGCGATGGCTTGCAGCGCATAGCCGATGACCTCGCCATAACGCACCACCTCGCCACCCTCGGCGATGTCCAGCAGCGCCACCTTGTGGCTCTGCGGGATGCCGCACGCGGCCTTGAGGCCATCGTCGAACTGGCCGCCAGCGGCGACACCCTGGTCATTGACCACCACGCCGACGTTGTCGGTCGGGTGCAGGCGGATGTAACGGGGCGAATCCTGATGGGGAATCAACTGCATGTTGCGTGCTCCTGTTGTGCGCTCAGGATACCGAGCCAGGCTTGGAGGGAGTGGCATCATCGCCCCCTCCTGCGTCCAGCTCGACCCTGTGAATTTGGCCGACGATCAGGCCGAAGCTGACGACCGCCAGCAGGGCATTGAGGCCGACATAGGCCAATGCCCCATCGAAAGAACCGGTATGACTGACCAGGTAGCCGATGACGATGGGCGTGGTGATCGCCGCCAGGTTGCCGAAGGTGTTGAACAACCCACCGGACAGGCCAAGGATTTGCCGTGGCGAGGTGTCGGCCACCAAGGTCCAACCCAGCGAGCCGAGGCCCTTGCCGAAGAACGCCAGGGCCATCAGCGCCACCACCGCAGTGTCGCTGTCTGCGAAGATGCACAGCATCAGGCTGCTCGACAGCAGCAGGCCGAGCACCATCGGCAGCTTGCGCGCCAGGGTCAGCGAATGACCGCGACGCAGCATGCCGTCGGACAACAACCCGCCCAGCACGCCGCCGACACAGCCACTGATAGCCGGCAATGCAGCGGCAAAACCGGCACCGAGAATGCTCATGCCGCGCGCCTGCACCAGGTAGACCGGAAACCAGGTCAGAAAGAAGTAGGTAATGGCGTTGTTGCAGTACTGGCCGAGATAGATGCCAATCATCGTACGCTGGCGCAGCAGCAGGCCCAGGTATCGCCACTGCGAGCTGCCGGCACTGGCGCGCGGCCCTTCGAGATCGATCAGCGCGCCGCCTCGCTCCAGGTACGTCAACTCGGCCGCCTCGATACGCGGATGCTGGCGTGGCCCGTACAGCTGCTTCAACCACAGCAGTGACAACGCCAGGCCGAGGCAACCGAGCACGATGAATACCGCTTGCCAACCCATGGTTTGCACCACCCAGCCCATCAATGGGGCGAACAGCGCGGTGGCAGCATACTGCGCCGAGCTGGAGATGGCCGTGGCGGTGGCGCGCTCGGCAGTGGGAAACCAGGAGGCGATGATCCGTGCGTTGCCGGGAAAGCACGGCGCGCTGGCGAAACCCACCAGCAGCCGCAGCAAAAACATCGAGGTCACCGCCCAGGTGGTCGGCAGCCAGCCGACGAAACCCTGCAGCAGAGTCAGCGCCGACCAGACGAACAGCGCCAGGGTATAGACGGGTTTGGTACCGAAGCGGTCGAACAGCCAACCGCCGGGAATCTGCCCGATGACGTAGGCCCAGCCGAAGGCCGAGAAGATGTAGCCGAGCGTCACCGCGTCGATGCCCAGGCCGGCCTGCATCGCAGAACCGGCGACGGAGAGGCTGGAGCGATCAGCGAAGGTGATGGTGGTGACCAGAAACAGCATCAGCAAGATGCTGTAGCGCACACGACCCGGTTTGGCATCTGGCATCGGCAAGGCTCGTGAGACAGAAGGAAAGGCTGAGCCGGTAAGGTGGGCCACGTCAGACCGTAGAGTGGGCTGGGCGGCGCTCCGCGCCAGCCATGGTCATCAACCCGTAGGGTGGGCTTTAGCCCACCGATTGTAGTCACGGTGGGCTGAAGCCCACCCTACAAAGCCACGGAGCGGCACCAGACTCAGCTCAACGTACCAGGCAGGGCTTCTTGTTGTTGAAGGTCCAGCCCGGAATCAGGTACTGCATGGCCACCGCGTCGTCACGTGCGCCCAGACCCTTGGCCTGATACAGCTCGTGCGCCTTGGCCAGTGCGTCCCAGTCCAGCTCGACGCCGAGGCCCGGCGTTTTCGGCACCTGCACCAGACCACCTTCGATACGCAGCGGGTTGCGCGTCAGGTACTGGCCATCCTGCCAGATCCAGTGGGTATCAATGGCGGTCACGCGGCCCGGTGCAGCGGCGGCGACGTGGGTGAACATGGCCAGCGAGATGTCGAAGTGGTTGTTCGAGTGCGAGCCCCAGGTCAGGCCCCAGTCGTTGCACATCTGCGCCACACGCACGGAACCGGCCATGGTCCAGAAGTGCGGGTCGGCCAGTGGAATGTCCACCGATTGCAGGGAGATGGTGTGGCCCATCTGCCGCCAGTCAGTCGCGATCATGTTGGTCGCGGTGGGCAGACCGGTGGCGCGGCGGAACTCGGCCATCACTTCACGACCGGAATAACCGTTCTCGGCGCCGCAAGGGTCTTCGGCATAGGCCAGCACGCCATGCAGGTCACGGCACAGGGCGATGGCCTGATCCAGCGACCAGCCGCCATTGGGGTCCAGCGTCACACGAGCCTCGGGGAAGCGCGCGGCCAGGGCACGAATCGCCTCGACTTCGGCTTCGCCATGCAGCACGCCGCCCTTGAGCTTGAAGTCGTTGAAGCCATAGCGCGCATGCGCAGCCTCGGCCTGTTGGACGATGCTTTCCGGGGTCAGCGCAGTCTGGTTGCGCACGCGCTCCCAGGCATCGTCGGCATCACGCTCGTCGCGGTAACCGAGGTCGGTCTTGTCCTTGTCGGCGATGAAGAACAGGTAGCCGAGCATCTCCACCGCATCACGCTGCTGGCCTTCGCCAAGCAGGGCGGCGACCGGCACACCGAGGTGCTGGCCGAGCAGGTCGAGCAGCGCCGACTCCAGCGCGGTGACGGCGTGGATGGTGATACGCAGGTCGAAGGTCTGCAGGCCGCGACCGCCGGAATCGCGATCAGCGAAGGCGCGGCGCACCTGATTGAGCAATGCGTTGTAGTTGCCGACCGGCTGGCCGACGAGAATCGAGCGGGCGTCTTCGAGGGTCTTGCGAATGCCCTCGCCGCCGGGGACTTCGCCGACACCGACATGGCCGGCGCTGTCCTTGAGAATGAGGATGTTGCGAGTGAAATACGGGCCGTGGGCTCCGCTCAGGTTGAGCAGCATGCTGTCTTGACCGGCTACCGGTACGACTTGCAGCTCGGTGATCAGCGGAGTGCCGACAGCGGCAGGAATCTGTGAAGTCATGAGCGTTACCCTGTTGTTCTTATGCGGGTTCGACAATGGTTCAGCGCGGTCGCGCCCGGCCTGCCGGCGCGCAACTGGGCCGCTCGCCGAGGCGAGCGGCCACCTGCTGTGTTACTGCGCGCCTTGCGCTTCGATCAGCTTGGCCAGGGCTTCGTACTCGTCCGGCAGCAGATCGGTCAGCGGCGCACGGACCGGACCGGCGTCATAACCGACGATCTTGGCACCGGCCTTGACGATGCTCACGGCATAGCCGGCCTTGCGGTTACGGATATCCAGGTACGGCAGGAAGAAATCGTCAATCAGCTTGCCAACGGTGGCGTGATCTTCCGCGGCGATGGCGCGGTAGAAGTCCATGGCGGTTTTCGGGATGAAGTTGAACACGGCCGAGGAGTAGACCGGTACACCCAGGGCCTTGTAGGCCGCAGCGTAGACTTCAGCGGTCGGCAGGCCGCCGAGGTAGGTCAGGCGCTCACCCAGGCGGCGACGGATCGACACCATCAGCTCGATATCGCCCAGGCCGTCCTTGTAGCCGATCAGGTTCGGGCAGCGCTCGGCCAGTTGCTCCAGCAGATTGGCATTGAGGCGGCAGACGTTACGGTTGTAGATCACCACGCCGATCTTCACCGACTTGCACACCTGCTCGACGTGAGCGGCAACGCCGTCCTGAGAGGCTTCGGTCAGGTAATGTGGCAGCAGCAGCAGGCCCTTGGCGCCCAGGCGCTCGGCTTCCTGCGCCATCTGGATGGCTACGCGGGTCGGGCCGCCGACGCCAGCCAGGATAGGCACGGACTTCTCGCAGGTATCGACGGCAGTCTTGATCACGGCGCTGTATTCGTCCGGCGCCAGGGAGAAGAACTCGCCAGTACCACCGGCAGCGAACAGGGCGGAAGCACCGTAAGGCGCCAGCCACTCGAGGCGGCGCACGTAGCCGGCCTGGTTGAAATCACCGGCGGCATCGAAGTCGGTCACCGGGAAAGACAGCAGACCAGAAGAGAGGATGGACTTAAGTTCTTGTGGATTCATTATGCGAACACCCTAGTAAAGCGAGTTGTGAGGAATAGCGTCAGCCGCAGCTGTAGAGATACGTTATCGTACAACAACAAAAAAAACACCAGTTTTTATATCGTCCGTTCGTCGAAGATTTCCCTACCCTCGCCCGCCTCGCCGAAAAACCGCTGCACAAGCGCAAAGCTCAGACTAGAGCAGGGTCCATGATCAAGCCAGAAGACATGGCAGCGCAATCATCATTGGTCATGAGCAGCGTTGACAGGTCAGGAACAGGCTGGTACTAATTTCACCAAGTCATACGACAACCTATGACATTCCAATAAAAACAAACGAGGCCAGGTCATGTCACAGACCTTCACTGCCGCCACCTGCTGCCAACGTGCGCATCGTTACATCGCTGCCAGCTCCCGTCAGTACGGCGCAGCCTGCACTGGCTTCGTTGCCATCTTTGCCCATGCTCAAGCTTGCTGCAGCGCGGATCGCCTGCTGATCCCGGTGCACGACTGAACCGTCCCTTCGCCATTGCGGCCGAGGGCCGCACCAAGTCCGGAGCCCCTGCCAAGATGTACGAAGCCCCCCGCAACAGCACACCTCAGATCGTCGAGATGCAGGTCATCCCGGTGGCCGGCCATGACAGCATGCTGCTCAACCTGTGCGGCGCTCACGCCCCCTACTTCACCCGCAATCTGGTGCTGCTCACGGACAATGCCGGACGCATCGGCTGCGGCGAGGTCCCCGGTGGCGAAGGCATCCGTCAGGCACTGGAACGCTGCCGCGAACTGGTGATCGGGCAACCGGTCGGTCGTTACAATCGTATTCTCAACCGTCTGCGCCAGGCCATCGCCGGGCCGGCCAAAGGGCCACAGACCACCCAGCATCAGGTCACATCCGAATCCGAGGCGCGCGTGCTCAAGCAGCCGCACGAGATCAACCTGCGCCTGGACAACGTGATCACCGCAGTGGAAGCCGCCCTGCTCGACCTGCTCGGCCAGCATCTGGACGTGCCGGCCTGCGAACTGCTTGGCAGCGGCCAGCAACGCGACCATGTGCCGATGCTCGCCTACCTCTTCTATATCGGTGAACGTCAGCGCAGCGACCTGCCCTACCTCGCCGGGCAAGGTGCGCACGACGACTGGTATCACCTGCGCCATCAGGCTGCGATGACACCGCAAGCCATCGCCCGCCTGGCCGAAGCCGCCCATGCGCGCTACGGCTTCAACGATTTCAAGCTCAAGGGCGGCGTGATGCGTGGCGCCGAGGAGATGGACGCCATCCGCGCGATCAAGGCGCGCTTCCCTGATGCCCGCGTCACCCTCGACCCCAACGGCGCCTGGTCGCTGGATGAAGCCATCGCCCTGTGCCAGGGCCAGAACCATGTGCTGGCTTACGCCGAAGACCCTTGCGGCCCGGAGAACGGCTATTCCGGCCGCGAGGTGATGGCCGAGTTCAAGCGTGCCACCGGCATTCCTACCGCCACCAACATGGTCGCCACCGACTGGCGGCAAATGGGCCACTCGCTGCGCCTCGAGGCAGTGGACATTCCGCTGGCCGACCCGCACTTCTGGACCATGCAGGGCGCCGTGCGCCTCGGTCAGGTGTGTGAGGAATTCGGCCTGACCTGGGGCTCGCACTCCAACAACCATTTCGACATTTCCCTGGCCATGTTCACCCATGCCGCCGCAGCCGTGCCGGGCCGCGTCACCGCCATCGACACGCACTGGATCTGGCAGGAAGGCGAAGAGCGCCTGACCCGCGAACCGCTGCAGATCATCGGTGGCCAGGTGGAGGTTCCCAACAAGCCCGGTCTCGGCATCGAACCGGACATGGAGCGGATCATGGCCGCTCACGAGCTTTACAAGAAGGTGGCCAACGGCGCGCGTGACGACGCCATGGCCATGCAGTACCTGGTTCCGGGTTGGCAGTACGACCCGAAACGTCCCAGCCTCGGCCGCGACTGACTCGCGCGGCTTTCATCCCAAACCGGAGTATTCCAATGAAAAAAACATTCCGCGCTTCTCTCCTTTCTGCCCTGGTCGGTGTCGGCGCCCTGGCCACTCATTCCACCACCTTCGCCGATGAAGTGAACTGGCCGACTCGTCCCGTCCAGGTGGTGGTGATCGCCAACCCAGGTGGTGACACCGACTTCAACGCCCGCATGATGGCCAAGTACTTCAACGAGATCACCGGCAAGACCATGGTCGTGACCAACGTCGCCGGTGGCGGTGGCACCCTGGCGGCCGAACAGGTCAAGGGCGCTGCGGCGGATGGCAATACCATCCTCTTCACCCACCCGGGCCAGTTGATCGTCAACGAAGTCGCCGGCCTGACCGAAGACAGCTACGAAGTCTTCGACGTAGCCTGCATCGCCGGCGTCGACAAGAGCACCGTGTTCGTCGCCTCCAAGCAGGCCGGCGTGACCAGCATGCAGGACCTGGTGGACAAATCGAAAGCCAACCCGGGCAGCATCACCTATGGCACCGAGATGGGCAGCTTCTCCCACCTGCAGGGCCTGATGCTGGAGAAACTCACCGGCGCCAAACTGAAGATGGTCGACGGCGGCACCGTGTCCGACCGTGTGGTCGGCATGCTCGGCGGTCGCCTGGACATGGGCGCCATCACCTATGGCTCCGTACAGGACTACGTGCAGGGCGGGCAGATGGTCGCACTGGGCCAGCCCAACGAGCAGCGCAACGCCATGCTCGGCGAGGTTCCGACCCTCAAGGAGCAAGGCCTCGACATCACCATGGACAAGCCCTACGTCGTAGCCTTCCCGAAAGGCACCGACCCGGCGATCGTGAAGAAGATGTCTGACATCATGAAGCAGATCACCGAGCAACCTGGGTACGCCGAAGACCTGAAGAAGTTCAAGCAACCGGTCGCGTTCTACGGCACCGAAGAGGCCAAGCAGATTCTGGCCAAGACCCGCGAAGACTTCATGCAGTTCAAGGATGAACTGCGCAAGGCCAAGTAAGCCATAACGCAGCCCCGGCCCGATCGATTCGGGCCGGGGCTGCGCCTCAGAACATCGAGGTACATGATGAACACCCTCAACAAGAAAGAACTGATCATCGGCATTGCCATGCTCGGCGCCAGCCTTGCCTACCTGGTCATGGCGCAACAGTTGCCTGGACATGACGGTGTCGATGCGGCCACTGTGCCCAAGCTGCTGGCCGGATTCCTGTCTCTGCTTGGCGTGATGCAACTGATCAGCGCCTTTGCCAAACCCAAGGTTGCCGCCGAACCCGCAAGCCCGGCGCCGGTAGAAGCTGACGAGCAACCGGCTGAAGTCATAGAACCCAAGACCGTCTTCAAGACCCTCGGCCTGATCCTCGGCTACATGGCCCTGCTCGGCCCTGTGGGCTTCCCGATCATGACCGTGGTTTACCTCTATCTGCAGTTCCTCGTGCTGACGCCGGCAAACCAGAAAGCCAGACACCTGACCTATCTGCTGATTGCCGTTGCCTGCTCTGCGATCATCTTCCTGCTGTTCCGCGAGGCCTTCGATCTGTTGCTGCCCGCTGGCCTGCTGAACAACTTCATCTGAGGATCGACCATGCTCGAATTACTGCAGCAAGGCTTCGGTGCCGTTTTTTCACTCAACATCATGATGCTGATGGCCGTCGGCGTGGCCATGGGCATCGTCTTCGGCGCGGTACCCGGCCTGTCCGCGACCATGGCGGTAGCACTGTGCCTGCCGCTGACCTTCACCATGGGCCCACAGGCTGGTCTTTCCCTGCTGGTCGCGCTGTTCATCGGTGCCACCTCGGGCGGGCTGATTTCGGCGATTCTGCTGAAGATTCCAGGAACGCCGTCATCGATCGCCACCGTGTTCGACGGCGGCCCGCTGATGGAACAGGGCCACGGCGTCAAGGCGCTGGGCGTCGGCATCGTGTTTTCCTTCCTCGGCACCATCTTCAGCATCGTCGCACTGATGTTCATCGCCCCGCAGTTGGCCAAGGTGGCCCTGAGCTTCGGCCCGCATGAATACTTCGCCATTGCGGTGTTCTCCCTGACCCTGATTGCCACTCTCTCCGCCGGCTCCATGGTCAAGGGCCTGTTTGCCGGTGCCCTGGGTATCGCCGTGTCCACCGTGGGCATCGCGCCGGTAGAAGCCGTGCGCCGCTTCACCTTCGGTGTCAGCGAGCTCAACGGCGGCTTCTCGATGCTGACAGTGATGATCGGCATGTTCGCCGTGGCCGAGATCATCAAGCTCGCCGAAAGCGGCCGTCATGCCGTGCAAGGCAAGGCCAGGTCGGTGAGCATGAAGAACATCAAGGGCTTCGGCTTCTCGCTCAAGGAGTTCCGCGAGCAACTGCCCAACGCCGGCCGCTCCGGCCTGATCGGCCTGGGCATCGGCATTCTGCCGGGCATCGGCGCCGGGACCTCGAACCTGGTGTCCTACATCATCGCCAAGAAACGCGCGAAAGACGGTCACACCTACGGCAAGGGCAATATCGGCGGCGTGGTCGCCAGTGAAACGGCCAACAATGCCGGTATCGGTGGTGCCATGATGCCGCTGATGACCCTGGGCATTCCCGGCGACACCGTCACCGCGATCATGCTCGGCGGCTTCCTGATCCACGGCATCCAACCGGGCCCGCTACTGTTCATCAGCCAGGGCCCGCTGGTGTACACCATCTTCGCCGCGCTGATCGTCGCCACCTGCATGATGCTGTTCATGGAGTTCTACGGCCTGCGCCTGTTCATCAAGCTGCTCGACGTGCCCAAGCACATTCTGCTGCCGATCATTCTGGTGCTCTGCGTGGTCGGTGCCTTCGGCCTGTCCAGCCGCCTGTTCGACGTCTGGTCGATCCTGCTGTTCGGTCTGCTCGGCTATGCCTTCGTCAAGGCCGGGATGCCAGCGGCGCCGTTCATCATCGGTTTCATCCTCGGACCGATGGCGGAAACCAACCTGCGCCGTGGTCTGATGCTGTCGGATGGCAGCTTCGCCGAGTTCTTCACCAATCCGATCGCCGGTACCTTCCTCGGCCTGGCCCTGGCGTTCGTACTCTGGCAGGTGTTCAGCGCGCTGCGTCCCAAACCCAGCGCGATCAACGAGATCCTGCGCACCTGATACCCAGCACCTTGCCGCCCCCTCTGCTCAGGGGGCGGTGCATTTCTGACTCCCGCCTCTTTCGCCTCCAGCCCTCTGCAACGCCGCTGCAGCGGCTCGAGCAAGATAATGGACGCGCCCATTGATCCAGGTCTAATCTAATCAGCCACTAGATTGATACCCGGAATGAATCAATGTTCGACCTGGCTCAACTGCGCTGTTTCACCACCCTGGCCGCCGAGCTGAATTTCCGTCGCGCCGCCGAACGTCTGAACATGACCCAGCCGCCGCTAAGCCGGCAGATCCAGTTGCTCGAACATCAGTTGGGCGTGAGCCTGTTCACCCGCAGCACCCGCTCGGTTGCCTTGACGGCGGCTGGCCGTGCCTTCTTCGGCGAAGCCCAGGCGCTGCTCGATCAGGCCCACCGCGCCGCGCAGAGCGCCCGGCTGGCGGCCATCGGCGAAAGTGGTGCGCTCAATATCAGCTTCGTCGCCAGCGCGGTGTATGACGTGTTGCCACGCGCGATAACCGCAGCCAAACGTGAGCGCCCTGGTGTGGATATCGCCTTGCTGGAAATGAGCACCTTCGAGCAGGTGCAGGCGCTGCGCGCCAGGCGCGTGGACCTGGCCATCGTGCGTGCGCCCTTGCAGCAACCCGGGCTGATCAGCGAATGCCTGCTGCGCGAACCCTTCGTGCTGGCCGCGCCCACCGGACATCCGCTGGCGCAACACGCAAGGCCGACTCTGGATATGCTCCATGGTCAGCCCTTCATTCTTTACGCGCATACCGCCTGGCAGCCCTTCAACGAACTGCACACCGGCCTGTTTCGCGCAAGCGGCATCCAGCCTGAATTCGTTCAGGCGCTGGGCTCGACCCTGACCATCCTGTCGCTGGTCAATGCCGGCATGGGGCTGGCACTGGTGCCACGCAGCGCCAGTGCCATCCGCTTCGAGCAGGTGCGTTTCCGCGACCTGCCGCTACCGCCAGGCGTATGCGGGGAGTTGCATCTGGTATGGCGCGACGACAACGACAACCCTGCCTTGCCGTCGATGATCGCCGCCGTGCGCCAGGCCGCTCGCGACATCTATCCGCCGCACTGAGGTTCAAGCGCGTTTGCCGACTTGCGCCTGTTGCACCGTCCAGCCGGCAACCTGCTCGCTCAGGCTCAGGCCCAGGCCTGGACGAGTCGGCACCCACATGCGCCCGTCGCGAATGTCCAGACGCTCGTTGAACAGCGGCTCCAACCACTCGAAATGCTCGACCCAGGGCTCGCGCGTGTGGCTCGCGGCCAGGTGCACGTGCAGTTCCATGGCGAAGTGCGGTGCCAGGGTCATGCCGGCCTGCTCGGCGAGCGTCTGCACCCGCAGGTAGGGCGTGATACCGCCGACACGCGGCGCATCGGGCATGAGGAAGTCGGCGCCGCGCTGGCGAATGAACTCCCAGTGCTCGGCCGGACTGGTGAGCATCTCACCGGTGGCGATCGGCGTATCGAACAGGCGCACCAGCTCGGCATGGCCTTCGGCGTCGTAGCAGTCCAGCGGCTCCTCGATCCAGATCAGGTCGAAGGGTTCCAGGCGTCGGCACATGCGCCGCGCGGTCGGGCGGTCCCATTGCTGGTTGGCGTCGACCATCAGCGGAAAGCTTTCACCCAGGTGCTCGCGCACCGTGCTGACGCGGTGGATATCCAGCGCCCAGTCGGGCTGGCCGACCTTGAGCTTGATACCGCCAATGCCCTTCTCGCGGGAAATGTCGGTGTTCTTCAGCAACTGATCGAGCGGCGTATGCAGAAAGCCGCCGGAGGTGTTGTAGCAGCGCACCGAATCGCGATGGCTACCGAGCAGGCGGGCCAGCGACAGGCCGGCGCGGCGCGCCTTGAGATCCCACAAGGCAACGTCAAAGGCACCGATGGCCTGGGTGGCCAGGCCGCTGCGACCGACCGAAGCGCCAGCCCAGCACAGCTTGTCCCAGAGTTTGGCGATATCGCTGGGGTTCTCGCCAATCAGATTGGGCGCCACCTCCTGTGCGTGGGCGAACTGGCCGGGGCCACCGGCGCGCTTGGAATAGCTGAAGCCCAGGCCACGGTGACCGTCGCGGGTTTCGATCTCGGCAATCAGGATGGCGATCTCGCTCATCGGCTTCTGCCGTCCGGTCAGCACCTTGGCATCGCTGATCGGGTTGGCCAGCGGCAGCGCTACCGAGCGCAGGCTGAGCCAGGTGATACGGTCGTCGTCGGCGCGTGGGGCGGCGTTATCGGTCATGACATCTTCCTCGTGATGAAACTCGACGCCCCGATGGGCCGCCGAAAATGGACAACCCGAGTCAGATTAAGATGATTGCGCAATCATTCAAGCATCAGATCCCCCGCCAAGGCCTGGCCTGCTCATGGCCATTTGCCGGACACGTCTAGACGTTTCACAAATCTGCAACATTCAGCGTCTACGCTGAATATGTCCCGCTCCGCCTGACCTCCGAGGCATCCCATCATGTTCCTGCAAAAATCCCTGCGCGCGCAGATTCTCGCCCTGCTCGGCGGCAGTCTGGCGCTGATCCTGATCACCGCACTGGCCTGCTTCAGCTTCCTCTCCAGCGGCATTCAGTCCTACCGTGGCCTGCTCGACGGACCGCTGGAATCATCGCGCCTGATCGACGCGGCCAACGTCGAATTCAAGATCCAGGTGCAGGAATGGAAGAACGTCCTGCTGCGCGGCCAGGACAGCGCCAACCTGCAACGCTACTGGAGCCAGTTCGAAGCGCAGGAGCGCAAGGTGCAGGACATCCTCGGCCAGTTGACCCAGGTCGCCGCTGCCGATCCGGCGCTGAAGACGCAGGTCGAGCGCCTGCGCAGCGAACATCAGGCGCTCGGCGGCAATTACCGCAAGGGCCGCGACGCCTTCGTCGCCGCCGGTGCCGATGCCCAGGCTGGCGATGCGGCGGTAAAAGGCATCGACCGCGCCGCCAGCGAACAGATGACCGCGCTGGTCGAGCAGTTGCGCCAGAACAGCCTGAGCCAGGCCGAGCAGATCAACGCCAGCGCCGCGCGCACCATTCTCAGCGGCACCCTCGTGATGCTGGCCGCAGCCATGGTCATCGCCGTATTCAGCCTGTGGCTGGTCAATCGCAACCTGATCATCCCCATCCGCCACCTGATCGGCCATGTCGATCAGCTCAGCCAAGGCCGCTTCGGCCAACGCGTGGAAAGCACCCGCAAGGATGAGCTTGGCCTGCTGGCGCGCGCCGCGAACACCCTGCGCGACTTTCTCGCCAGCACCAGCGAGCGCCTGCACCAGAGTACGCAGAACCTCGACAGCGCCAGCAGCGAGTTGAACGCCATCGCCTCACGCATGACCGAGGGCGTCAGCGAGCAGTTCGAGCGGACCGATCAGGTCGCCACGGCCATGCACGAGATGTCCGCCACCGCCCAGGAAGTCGCGCGCCATGCCGCCGACGCCGCGCACGCGGCCAACGATGCCGACGATTCAGCCCGCCAGGGCAGCACGGTGATGCAATCGACCATCGCCACCATCACCGACATTCGCGGCGAGATCGCCAACACCGCCGAGGTGATCCGTCGCCTGGAAAGCGACAGCGGGCGCATCAGCAAGGTGCTGGAGGTGATCCGTGGCATCGCCGAACAAACCAACCTGCTGGCCCTCAACGCCGCCATCGAGGCCGCGCGCGCCGGCGAACAGGGCCGAGGCTTCGCCGTGGTCGCCGACGAGGTACGCACCCTGGCCCAGCGCACCGCCGAGTCCACCGCCGAGATCAACCAGATCATCGATACCGTGCAGAGCGGTGCACTGAACGCCGTACGCGCCATCGAGAGCGGCCAGCAGCGCAGCGAACAGGGCGTGACCCAGGTCACCGAGGCCGGCGCCATGCTGCAGCGCATCACCGAGGCGGTGGAAGCCATCCGCGACATGAACCAGCAGATTGCCACTGCAGCCGAAGAGCAAACCTCGGTAGCCGAGGATATCTCGCGCAACCTCACCGAGCTGACCGCTATCGCCAGCGCCAACCAGGACAACGTCGAGCGCACGCAGATGGCCAGCCGCAACCTGCACGACATGTCCGGGCAACTGGGCGAAGTGACTCGCCGCCTGGGCTCCTGAACCGACCTGCGGACCGGCACAGGCACAGGAACGCAGCGCGCGGCTCGCTCCTGAATCGTCTGAAGCCTGGACGCCGTGGCGTAGGCGCCGGCCCTCCAGCTCGCTTGCGGGGGCCGGTACGCAGGGCGGACCAGCCACCGGCATGTCCGCCTCACCCACTGAAAACAGGCAAACGACAAAAGGTCGCAATTAACCCTTGCTATTTATGTAATAGGAATTATTCTCAGTTACGTAATGACGGCCAAGGAGACCTGTGCCATGACCTACCTGATCGATGCCTGGCTGGACCGCCCGCATCCCTATCTGCGCATCCTCAACCGCGAAACCGGGGAAGTCTGCGCCATGCTGGAAGAAGAAGCCCTGGACGAGCTGCGCGACCAGGGCGACCTGGACCTGCACGAGCTCAGTTCCAGCGAGCCCATCGTGCTCAAGGAACTGGTGCGCAGCCTGTTTCTGTACTGCTACGCACGGGCCCTGCGTCCATCCTGAAAGACAAAACGGCCCTTCTGCGCTGCAGGAGGGCCGTTTCGTACGTAGCGTAGGGTGGACGACGCTTCACCCATCCACCGCCGCCGCGAGTGGTGGACAAAAACAGCCTTGTCCACCCTACGGCCCATCTGACGATTTCGCTTACAGCCATGTAGGGTGGACGACGCTTCACCCGTCCACCGCCACTGCGAGTGGTGGACAAAAACAGCCTTGTCCACCCTACGGCCCACCTGATGATTTCGCTTACAGCCATGTAGGGTGGACGACGCTTCACCCGTCCACCGCCGTCGCGAATGGTGGACAAAAACAGCCTTGTCCACCCTACGGCCCACCTGACGATTTCGCTTACAGGATGTCGAGCAGCTCGACATCGAATACCAGCACACTGTGCGGCGGGATGCTGCCGACGCCCTGGGCGCCGTAGGCCAGCTCGCTCGGCACGTACAGACGCCACTTGCTGCCGGTACCCATCAACTGCAACGCCTCGACCCAACCCGGAATCACGCCACCGACCGGAAATTCAGCCGGCTGACCACGCTCGTAGGAGCTGTCGAACACGGTGCCGTCGATCAGGGTGCCGTGGTAGTGGGTACGCACCTGATCCTCGGCAGACGGCTTGGCGCCATCGCCAGCGACCAGCACTTCGTACTGCAGGCCGGAGGCCAGTACGGTCACGCCTTCACGTTTGGCATTCTCGGCCAGGTAGGCACGACCTTCGCCAGCAGCGGCTTCGGCCTTGGCGGCAGCTTCGGCCTGCATGATTTCGCGGATGACCTTGAAGCTGGCGCCCAGCTCGGCCTCGGAAACACGGCTGGCCTGGCCACCGAACGCGTCGGTCAGGCCGGCGAGGATGGCCGTCAGGTCAACGCCGGGCGGCGGGTTGTCACGCAACTGACCACCGAGTTGACGACCGATGCCGTAGCTGACACGACCTTCATCGGAGGACAGATCGGGGCTGAAGTTGAGTTCGGACATGAAAGGCTCCGCTTGGGGCTGAAAAAGGCCGGCCAGACTAGCACAGAAGCCTGGCGCGACGTCACGAACCCATGCATCGCCCGTCGCAGCTGCGACTGCATGGATGCAGGAGGTAGAGCGAAGCAGGATGCCAGAGCCGACACGAACATGTCGTGGGAGGCGCTTCAGCGGCGACAAATGGAGCTGCGCGAACGCCGGCAGCGCTCGGAGCAGTAGCGCACCTCGTCCCAGCAGCGCGCCCATTTCTTGCGCCAGGTGAACGGTAGCCCGCAGACCCCACAGGTCTTCACCGGCAGCTCGCTCTTCTTCACAGCATCTCCCCGGCATCGAGTTTGGCCAACAGGCGCTCACCCCAGTCCCATAGCGCCTGCTGCTTGGCCTCGGTCATGCGCGCCAGGTTGCGATAGACCATGCCGATACGCGGGTTGCGCTCCAGCGGCTCACGGTGGCGCATCAGAAAATGCCAGTACAGCGCATTGAACGGGCAGGCCGACTCGCCCGTGCTCTCGCTCACCTTGTAGCTGCAGCCCTGGCAATGGTTGGACATGCGCTTGATGTACTGGCCGCTGGCGCAATACGGCTTGGAGCCGAGGTAGCCACCGTCGGCATGCATCACCATGCCCAGGGTGTTGGGCAGCTCGACCCAGTCGAAGGCATCCATGTATACGGCCAGGTACCAGTCGCAGATGGCCTTGGGTGCGATGCCCGCGAGCAAGGCGAAGTTACCGGTGACCATCAAGCGCTGGATATGGTGCGCGTAGGCATGCTCCAGGGTCTGACCGATGGCCTGGCGCATGCAGTTCATCCGCGTCTTGCCGGTCCAGTAGAACGCCGGCAGCGCGCGTGAATTGCCGAAGCGGTTGCCCTCGGCGTACTCCGGCATGCGCAGCCAGTAGATGCCGCGCACGTACTCGCGCCAGCCGATCAGCTGACGGATGAAACCTTCGGCAGCGTTCAGCGGCACGTCGCCAGCGCGATAGGCCGCTTCGACCTCGGCGCAGATCCGCCGCAACTCGAGCAGGCCGATATTCAGCGCGGCACTGATGCGCGAGTGAAAGAGAAAGGGTTCGCCATCGGCCATGGCGTCCTGATAGTCGCCGAAGTCGGCCAGGCCGTTGTCGAGAAAATGCTGCCAGAGGCGCTCGGCCTGCTCGGCCGTGACCGGGTAATCGAAGCCTTCCAGGCTGCCGTAATGGCTGGCGAAACGCTGCCCGACCAACGCCAGTACGTCACGCGTGATGGCGTCCGGCTCGATGCGCAACGGCAAAGGCGGATGCACACCTTTTGGCAACGACTTGCGGTTGTCGGCGTCAAAGTTCCAGGCACCGCCCTCCGGCGTGCCGTCGGGGTTGAGCAACAGCCCACTGTCACGGCGCATCTCGCGGTAGAAGAACTCCATGCGCAGTTGCTTGCGCCCCTTGGCCCAGGCGGCGAACGCAGCGCGGCTGCAGAGAAAGCGGCTGTCCTGATGCCAGTGAATCGGCACGCCACAGTGACGCAGTGCCTGCTCCAGGCGCCAGTCGCCGCACTCGGTCAGATGCACCTCGGCAGGATCGAGCCGCTGCGTCCAGCGCAGCAGCTCGCCGGGCAGCGAGCCACTGTTGTCCGGATCATCCAGGGCCACGTAGTGCACCTGGATGCCCCGCTCGCGCAGCGCTTCGGCGAAATGACGCATGGCGCTGAAGATCAGCGCGATCTTCTTCGGGTGATGCGGCACATGGCTGGCCTCTTCCATCACCTCGGCCAGCAGCACGTGATCACGGTCCGGGTCGACGTCCTTCAGCGCACCAAGGCCGTGGGTGAGCTGGTCACCCAGAATGAGCAGCAGACGACGAACACTCACAGCAGCACGATCTCCATGTTCGGGTGGCGGCGCAGGTGGCTGAGCAGGATGTGATAGGTGTCGAGGTTGAAGCCGCCATGGCGCTGGGTCAGTAGTGGCCGGACATGCTCGAGGCCATCGACCGTACCCAGATGGCGCCATTGATCGAGCACGTGCCACTGGGCAAGGCCGTGCCGGTCATCGCGCTCGACCAGGGCAACCGGCCCGGCCCATGGCCAGGCCTGGGTTCGCAGGTGTTCGACACCTGCGATCAACCGCGTATCGTGCGCCTGGCGCGACTCCGCGCCACAACAGGCGCCGGCACAGCGCCCAAGCTGATAGGCGAAGCAGGCGCCGTTGCCTTCCTCCAGACCGAGCACACGCAGGCACAAGCGTCGCTGCCGCGCCTGCTCCAGCAGCCACTGACGCGCGTGATGTCGCGAGCGGAACAACCCGGCATGCCTGAGTCCTGGCGTCAAAGCCCGGTGCTGGAGCAACTCGATGTGCAGCTCACCCGGCTCGCCTGCCAGCACCCAGGTCAACAGCTCGCGCTGCTTGCGCAGACGACGGTTGTACAAGGGTTGCAAACGCTTGATCTCGGCAGACTCGAACAACAGAGCGCCCAGCTCACCTGCCGTGATAGCCACCTGCACATCGCGGATCTGCTGCACCATCTGCAGACTGCGGCGGTCGCGGTGATCGTTCTGGAAGTGCGACATCACCCGGCGGCGCAGATTGCGGCTCTTGCCCACGTACAGCTGTGCACCGCCGTCGCCCAGGAAGTAATAGACCCCTGGACGTTCCGGCAACTCGGCGAAACGCTCAGCGGCCAGCAACGGGGGCCGCGCCGCGCTTCGCAACTGATGGCCCAGAGCCGCCGGCGCGACCTGCTGCAGCAACGGCCGGACCAGCGCCAGCAAGGCCTCCGCATCCGGCACGGCGCGATCGCGGAAGAAACGCGTGATGCCAAAATGCGCGCAAAGCGCGTCGAAGCCGGCACCTGCCAGCTCCGGCAAGACCGCTCGGGCCAGGCGCAGGGTACAGAGCTGCTGCGGACGCTGCGCGTTCCAGTCAGGCAGCACGCGACGCAAGAATGCCAGGCTCAATCGCAGGTTATGGCCCACCAGCACGCGGCCGCGAATGGCATCGGATATCGCTTGCGCCTGGCTTTCGATGCGTGGCTGGCCGCGTAATTCCAGAGGGTGCAGACCACTCAGGCCGAGCACCTGCGAGGGCAGCGCGACACCAGGCTCGAACAGCCAGTGCAGGCGCTCTGCGACACAGCCCTCGGCATCGACCTGAATGATCGCCAGCTCCCAGATGGCATCACGCGCCGGATGGGCTCCAGTGGTCTTCACCTCCACGACGGCCAGGGCTTTGCCCTGCAACGTCGCGGCCGGTGCGCAGGCAGCCGTCACCAGCCGGAACGGAAAGCGATGGGCACCCGCAGGCTGTTGTCAGCCGAGGGCATGCCGCACATCTCGTCATGTACCGAGCTGTGCACCAGGAAGAAAGGCAAGGCCGGCATTTCCTGCAGCACGTCACGCGCGTGCTCGACCGAACGCAGATTCAGCGTACTGCCCCGGTCGGTCAGAATCGGGTGGGCGCGTCCGTCCATCCGCGCTTCGAGCAGATAGATGCCGCCTTCCAGAGAGATAAGATTGAGTTCTTCGACACGCCCGGCTTGGGCGTGAGCGGACAGATCATGCAGATTCATCGGGCTTGCCTCCTGCTTTTAACTATACAAGAACCTATACAAAATTGATTCTTGTACAACAAAGAAAAAGCTCAAGCCCAGAAAGCAAAACGCCCGTCACGTTCGGACGGGCGGTTGTGAAGCGGTCTCGGGTCAGTCGTGCTTGGTGACCTTGTCCAGGTAGCCCATGGCGAAGGCGGAGCCGACGAACGTCAGGTGAATGATCACGTACCATTGCAGGTACTTAAGATCGTAGTTCTTCGCATCCATGAACACCTTGAGCAGGTGGATGGACGAAATGGCCACGATGGACGCCGCCACTTTCATCTTCAGCGAACTGGAGTCCATCTTGCCGAGCCAGCTGAGCTTCTCGGTGCCCTCGTGAATGTCCAGGCGCGAAACGAAGTTCTCGTAGCCGGACAGCATCACCATCACCAGCAGCCCACCGACCAGTGCCATGTCGATCAGCGACAGGAGCTTGAGGATCACGTCGGCTTCGGTGAGGGAAAAGATCTGCGGCAGGATGTGATAAAGCTCCTGGAAGAACTTGACCGACAATGCCAGCACGGCGAGAGAAAGACCGAAGTAGATCGGCGCCAGCAACCAGCGCGATGCGTACATGGTGTTTTCGATGAAGCGTTCCATGGAGAGCTCACTGAAGGATGGGAAAATCGCGGCGAGTATACCCATCGCACTGCACCAACAGAAGGTGCCCCCGGTACTGTGGATAACCCCAGCCCAGCGGTAATGTCAGGAGTGACCGAAAGCGCCTTGCTTCAGGCGTTTCAGCTTTGTCCGTCGGTTTCGGGGTGATGCTGGAATGGCCCGGAGGGGTTGTGGCGTTCACCGTTGACACGACGTAGTTCGGCCTGCAGATGCAGACACCAGATCGGCGGTTCGCAGCATTCTACGTAGCCTTGCAGGGCCAGGCTCTCGGCAATCGCCGTAAGCGCGTCTTCAGCGACAGAAGGTCCATAGAACGGGCCCTGCGCCTTGATAGCCGAGGGTTGCGCGCCTGACATACCGGCAGCGCAAAGCAGTGTCCAACGTCCGTTGTCTCCTGCCAGCGGCTTGATCACGCACTCGATGCGGGTGACCAGGCCCAGGCATTGGCGGGTGAGGCAGAGGTTGCGCGGCATGGCGGCGACCCTCGCGGAATCCAGGCTCCAGCCTACACCCCGAGCGGTCGCACTGTGAAGGCCAAAGTTATCCACGCAATCTGTGGATAACTCTGTGCATGAGGCGTGAGTAAGAACACCTGCGCGCCTGTCCCGGGCAATCCGGGACAACCGTGCAAGATATGATCAGCTCGGCGCGCCTTCACCCTCGCCTTTCTTGCGCCGTGGCGCCTTGGCCGGTTTCGCCGCGGCCGCCTCGGCTTCTGCCTTTGCCTTGTCTGCGTCGGCCGGCTTGGTCTCTTCCTCCAGCCCGATCTCGGCGATATCGCGCAAGCGCTCGACCACACGGGCGTTGACGCTGCCTTTGGGGAAGCGACCCTTCTCATCCGGATGGCCGGCCGCCTCGCCGACCAGCAGGCTCAGCGCCTCGTCGACATGGCGCACGGCATAGACGTTGAACTGCCCCGCACGCACCGCCTGCAATACGCGGTCGTCGAGCATCAGATTGGCGACGTTGGAGTGCGGGATGATCACCCCCTGCTCGCCGGTCAGGCCGCGCGCTTCGCACAGACGGAAGAAGCCTTCGATCTTCTCGTTGACCCCGCCGACCGCCTGCACCTCGCCGAACTGGTTGATCGAACCGGTGATGGCGAAGCACTGCTTGAGCGGGGTGCGCGACAACGCCGAGATCAGCGTGCAGACCTCGCCGAGCGAGGCGCTATCGCCGTCGACGTAGCCGTAGGACTGTTCCAGGGCAATGCTGGCGGAGATTTCCAGCGGGAACTCCTGGGCATAGCGGCTGCCGAGGAAGCCGGTGAGGATCATCACGCCCTTGGAGTGGATCGGCTGGCCAAGGCTGACTTCGCGCTCGATGTCGACGATGCCGCTGCCGCCCGGATAGACGGTGGCGGAAATCCGCGCCGGCACACCGAAGGCCGAGTCACCCACCTCCAGCACGGTCAGGCCGTTGCACTTGCCGACGGCAGCGCCGCAGGTGTCGATGAGGATGATGCCGGCCAGCATGTCGTCGATGATCCGCGCCGATACACGTCCGGTGCGCGTGGCCTTGGCCTTGAGCGCACGCTCGATGTGACCGACGTCGGTGATGCTTTCCCCGGCCAGCTGGCGAATGAAATCGGCCTCGCTGACCAGCTGGAACAGGTCGCCGATGCGCGCCGACAGGCGTCCCTGGTGCTCGGCCAGACGCGCGCTGTGGGTCGCCAGGCGCGCCACCGCAGCGCCGGTCAAGGGCGCCATGCCTTCTTCCGAGGTGCGCGTTTTCATCAGTTGCGCGAATTGCTCCAGGCTTTCTTCGGCGAGCGGGATGTCCTCGTCGAAGTCGACCAGTACACGGAACATCTCCTGGAAGTCCGGATCGGCGTCCTGCAGCGCGTAATAGAGCTGACGCGAGCCAATGATGATGACCTTCAGCTGCAGCGCAATGACCTGCGGGCTGAGCGTGACGGTGGCGATGCGGCCGAGATCGCCCAGCGGCGATTCCATCTTCAACTGGCGCGAATGCAGGGCGCGCTTGAGCGCTTCCCAGACGAAGGGCTCACTGAGCAGTTTTTCCGCCTCGACCACCAGGTAGCCACCGTTGGCGCGGTGCAGGGCGCCGGGGCGCAACTGACGGTAGCTGGTGTACAGCGCGCCCTGGTCGGAGCTGTACTCGATGCGGCCGAACAGGTTGTCGTAGGTCGGGTGCGACTCGAACACCACCGGTGCCCCCCCGTTGGCGTGATGACCGACCACCAGGCTCGGGCAGTAGATTTCCTCCAGCAGCTTGCGCAGTTGCGGGTCGGCCTTGTCGACATCCACCAGTTGCTCGACGGCGGTTTTCAGCAGGTTGACCTGCATCGCCTGCAGATAGGCGCAGACACCGGCGTTTTCCGCGTACTTCTCCGACAATGGCGCCAAGAGCGGTTGCAGGGCGACGGTGATGGTCTCCTCATTGAGTTGACGCAGCAGGTTGCTCGACTCGCGCTTCCACTGCGGCAGGCTGGCCAGCTCTTCGTTCAGGCGCTCCTCCAGCGCGGCGATATCCGCGTGGAAGCGCTCGCGCTCGGCTTCCGGCAACTGGGCGAACTCGGCTTCGTCCAGCGCCTTGCCGTCGGCCATCGGGGTAAAGGCGATGTTGGTGCTGTCGCGGTACAGGGCCACGCCCTTCTCCAGCGACAGCTTCTCGATCACGTCCAGCGCCTGGTCGTAGCGCTTGTTGAAGCTGCGATCGATGGCGCTCTTCTTCTGCTGGTAGGTCGGCGTTTCGAACACTGCCGGGAAGGTGGCCAGCAGGTTGTCGATCAACTGGTTGATATCGGCGATGAACGCACTCGCGGTGCCGGATGGTAGCTCCAGCGCGCGCGGTTCGCGCGGCTCGTCGAAATGGTTGACGTAGACCCGGTCGGCCGGCGTCTCCATGCGCTTGGCCTCGGCCTTGAGGTAGCGCTGCACGAAGGAGAAGCGCCCAGTGCCCGGCTCGCCCATGACGAACACGTTGTAGCCAGGGCGCGGCATGGCCACGCCGAACTGCAGGGCCTCGACCGCGCGGGCCTGGCCCAGTACGCCGCGGAAAGGTTCGAGATCATCGGTGCTGCTGAAGTTGAACTGCTCGGGGGCGAAGGGGCGGGTCAGTGAGTCGGGGGCAAGGCGCAAAGCATCGAGGCTACGCTTGGACATTGGCGATCCTTATAGCGGGCGGAAGTTTCCGCAAAACATGGCGTGATTCTGGGCCTGTGGTACGAGCAGGATCAAGGCTTGATTCATGGCAATGCGCTAAATCGGGTCTGCGATAAGCTTCCATCTGTTCCTCTGCGAAGCCTGCGGCCACGGCGGGCAGCACCACAACCGAGAGCCTTGCCTATGAGTGCCTTTCAGGAAATCGCCGCCCTGCTCAGCCTGTCCGCCCTGCTGGGCATGCTCGCCGTCAGGCTGCGCCAGCCACTGATCATCGCCTACATCCTGGTCGGTATCATCGCCGGCCCCGCCGCGATGAATCTGGCTGGCAATCACAGCTCGATCAGCCTGCTGTCGGAAATTGGCATCACGGTGCTGCTGTTCGTCGTCGGCCTCAAGCTGGACATGCATCTGGTGCGCACGCTGGGCGCCGTAGCCCTGGCCACCGGCCTGGGCCAACTGACCTTCACCATCATCGCCGGCCTGGTTCTGTGCCGCCTGCTGGGGCTGGACTGGGCGAGTGCCGGCTACGTGGCCGTGGCGCTGACATTTTCCAGCACCATCATCATCGTCAAGCTGCTGTCGGACAAAGGCGAGAT
>CAMPIF010000008.1 GCA_946886245.1 Ectopseudomonas composti
CGTTTGCTGGAGGCGGGGAAACGCTCGAGCTTTTCGGCAGGGCGAATCGGGCGCTTTACCAGTTCGCCGCCACAGTTCGGGCAGCGTAGCGCCAGCACGGATTCTGCACAGGAGCGGCAGAAGGTGCACTCGAAGGAGCAGATCAAGGCGTCAACACTGGCTGCCGGCAGATCGCAGTCGCAGTTCTCGCAATTGGGGCGCAGTTCAAGCATGGCGCAAGGCTCGGCACGGTGGGTGATTGCAGCAGTCTGCAGTCGCCGAGAGCTAAGCGCAACGAGCAAATCTGGGGGCGCGCAAGGCGCCCCGACAGGCTTTACTCCGGCATGCTCCAAGGTGCCAGGTCGAAACCCTGGCGGCTCAACTCATCGCGCGAGCGCTGCAGTGCGTCTTCCAGCTGTTGCGGGTCGCTGTAAGTAGCGCTGGAGAGCTGGGTGCGGCCGAGCAGGCGGGTGTTGGTGCGGTCGATGACGCTGATGCTGACGACGCCGGTGCCGTCCTGCGGAGCCCAGGCCACGCACTGGAACGGGCGGAAGGCGCGATCGGCAATCAGCAGGGCTTCGTTGAAACGCAGCGGTGTGTTCATGGGGTCGGTTTCTCCGAGTTGATCCCAACATTCAATGGCGGCCAACCGGTTATTGATGTTGGCCTTTCAATGTGGTTGATGAACTCAGTCGCCCCATAAGTCACACATGCCTGAAAAAAGTTTTATGACCGGCGTAGTGTGCCTTGATAAAAACTTCTGGCGTCTCGCCGGCTACAACTTTCTACTGCGAAAGTTCCACCTCTGTTTCTTGCGTAAGTGGCTGCGGCGCAGCGCTGGCAGGGGCTGGGGCGTTGCGCTGATGACGATAGGCGCTTACCGCCTCATATACCGACTTGCGCAAACGGTTTATGCCACCGATAGGACGGTGTTCGGGAAGTGCATGCCAGGGGTTGAAGGACAAATTGTCGCAGAACAGGTTTTGTTCGCGGCTATCGAAGTCCTGAGGGTGTACGGTAATACGCGCAACGCTCTCGAAGGGCGATATCTTTTCACTCCATTCGACTGTCGGATCTTCGATGGGCATGTAGGTCTGCGCGTTCTGTTTTTGCACCTGAAGTTCAAAACAGGCCGGTGCGCGGTCCAGTGACAACTGCTGGTAGAGCGCATTGCGCAGGAAGTTGGGCAAGTCAGTGTTTTGTTCCGGCAGCGCGTAGGGGGGGCAATTCTGCGGGGCCGGCACCACGCGATACTTGATGTTCAACTCACCGAGCTTGAACGGCGCAATGGAGTTGTAGGTAGTAGCCACCGGGCTCTCTGGTGCAGGAGCCAGGGTCTTCAGGGCGATGATCAGGTGGCGTGCTTCCCAGGTGCGTGGGTCCCAGCTGGGGAAGAACGCCAGGGCCTTCTTGCCATCGGCCTGGGCGGCGAAGTTGGTGCGGTATTCAGCCACGTCGCGAACGAAGAAGGCCGGATGGTTGAACATCACGAAATCCTGCTCGCCAGCATGCGCCGGGCTCTTCATGAGCTTCTCGCCAGGCACATCGAGCAACTTGATGGCCATGCCGCGCGCATCGCGGGCACGGTCGAACTGCGGGTAGGCATTGCCGTTGGAGAGGCGCATCCAGGCCTGCCAGGTGTGCCCCGGCTCACTGAACACACCCTGGCGCAGTGACTCATCCAGTGTATCGAGCACTTGCACCTCGGCTTTGACACAGCCGTGGGCCTTGGCATGGGCATCGCGCAGCACGCGGGTGTTGTCGCGGTGCTGCTCGACGATGCGTACAGCATCTTCGATGATCAGTCTGCTCAATGCCGCTTCATCCGGCGCGATCTGCTCTTGCGTGGAGACCGGGCCGGAGAATTTCCAGGCGTAATAGGCTTCGCCCAATCCCCAGCCAGCCAGGCCGACCAGGGCGACGGTGAGCAGCAGTTTGCCGAGCAGACGGCCGAGCCAGAGCCAGAAGCGTTTCAACATCGTTGCAATCCTTGTTCTCGAACCTGTTGGTTGAAATCAGCCTTCGCAGCTCGGACCGGGCGTCCAGGCTTGTACCGGCACGTCACTGAGCCGGGTTTCCAGGTCAGCGTTACCGAGCACCTTGAGGTATTCGATCAGCGCCAGGCGCTCGTCCGGCGCCAAGGCGCGCCCGATGACGCCTTCCTGGCGGCAGCCATCGCGGAACTCATGGCCACCATTGCCGTTGCCGGTAACGCGGGTATCGAGCAGGAAACCACCTGGAAACTTGTCGCTGCGATAGCCCACGCGTACCGGGTCGAATTCGAAGTCGCCGACCCAGAACCGGGCCTGCCGCTCGTATACGGGAGAGAGCAGTTCGAACAGGTTGGGTACCGAGCCGTTGTGCAGGAAGGGCGGGGTCGCCCAGATGCCGTCGAGTGGACGGGCCTTGTAGCCGCGCTTTTCCTGTACGCCGATGGGCAGGCCATAGCCATCCATTTCCTTGCGCTGTTGTGGTCCGATACCGGCGTCCTGATAGGCGCGGTTTTCCACGTAGGCGGTGATATAGGCCAGGCCCTTGGCGCTGGAAATGCTCTTGAAATCGACCTCATCGAGGCTGGAGCCGAACAGTTTCACATCCAGGCGCGACAGTTCAGCCTTGGTCCAGCCCAGACGGCTGATGTCGAAACGATGGTCAGCGATGTTGTCGGCGGTAGTCGGGTCGGTGCCGACGATGCTGGTCGGTACGACACGCATCTTCCACTCAGGGTCGCGCGACGGTGCCAGGCGCTGCTCGCGCGGCTTGGGATCGGGGGCATGGCAATAGGCGCAATTCTCGGTGTAGAGCGCTTTGCCACGACTGGCCAGCGGCAGATCCACCTTGCCGAATACAGCCTCTGGCCACTTGGGTGGCTGCAGTCGTTTCAAGGTTTCCTCCAGGGTGTAAAGGTCATGCAGGCGCACGCTGGAGGCGTAGCGATCAGCCTTGGCGACGCCTTTGCCATGTTCGTCGAGCAGATGCAGGCTGGCGCCGACGCCAAGGGCTTCGCCAACGTTGCGCGCCATCGGCTGCATGGCCGAGCCATTCCATTGCACCCAGTCGAATTTCCAGATATCCCAGAGTTGCGGGTAGCTGACCGGGGCATTCGCGACGCGGTAGTTGGCGTCATCCAGAACATCACCAAACACGGTATTGGCGATACGACCGAATGCATCGGTACGGCCAAAACCTTCTTCGGTCGGATACAGGCCGCGGTGCCAGTCGTTGAAGGCGGTCGCCAGCAGCCGGTCGAGCACGTGCTTGAAATCTTCGCGCAGTTGATCACGGCCCTGTGGGTACTGATCACCCAGGACTTGCTGGGCGAAACGACGGAATTTCAGTGGATTGTAATAGGTGAAGGCCATGCTCATACCCAGCGCCTGGCCAAAGCCGCCGCCACGCAGGGTCGGCACGGTGGAGGCCAGCGAGTGCAGGGCTGCACCGCCGTCGATACGTACGGCCTGGCCTTTGTAGCGCAGCTCGCCGGTATGGCAGGCGGCGCAGCTGATATCGAGGAAGTGTTCGCCGCTTTCGCTGTCCTGGTGACGGGTAAAGCCGACTGGCAGATTGCCGGGATTCAGATCGCTTGGCCGCTGCCCGGGATCGGTGAGAAAACCGAAGCGGGCCAGATAATCGAGGCGGGCGAATTTCTCGGTGCCGAACGGCATTTCCAGCGCGCTGAACCAGTCATAGCGCAGGCCTTTAACCGTGGTGCCCTGTGGCGTGTAGTAATAGGTCTGGCGCTGCTCCTCGCTCCACTGGTCCAGATAGTGCAGCTCACTGGGCTGCTGATAGGTCGGGAGGTTGGGGTTGGCCACGTAATACAACGCCACCGCCAGGCCGATCAGTGCCAGCAAAATGACGAATTTCAGGGTGCGGCGCAGCAGACGCATCAGAGACTTCCTTGTAGCGTTCTTATTAATCGGCCTGTTATGCCAATACTGCAGGCTATTGGCAAGGTGCCATCGCCGTGATCATGAAAACTCTTCAATAACCAGCCGGAACAACGCATATAGAGAAATGATCCATGAAGCGTCAAAGTTCTTGCTAGCTTTACGTTTGCGAGCGCCAAATTGTTGTTTTTATTGGAATTACAAAATAATGGCGCCAAGGATGGAGTATGTTGGAGGCTGTTTCCGTCGCATCCCGGCAATTACTCGTGCTCGATCCGTTCGAGGCATGCGAAGCGCTGTTTCAGCCGCTGCAGGCCGCTGGCTGGAGCGTGCAGCGCTGCACGCCAGAAATGCTCAATGGCCATGCAGGCGATGCACTCCTGCTTCACCTCGATCAGCAGCCTGGTCATGCATTGCTCAAGCAACTGCAGCTGACAGAGCTGGGTTGCATCGTGCTGGCGGATGCCGAGCGATTGATGCAGGCCGGGGCTGATGAGTTGGTCGGTGAATGGTGTTTCGCCGCGCTGACATTGCCAGTGGAAATGCCCCGGTTGCTGGAAACCTTGCAACAGGCGCAGGCAACCACTCGCTTGCGCAGATTAAAAAACGACGGACGACAGGCGCCGCAGTTTTTGGGCAATTGCGCTGCAGCGCGCAGTCTGCGTCGACAGCTGGATAGCCTGAGTCGTATCGATGGGCCGCTGCTTGTCAGCGGGGAGCGCGGCAGCGGCAAGCATCTTCTGGCACGCTTGCTCCACCAGCGTTCATCTTTTGCAGCCCAGGCCATGCGCGTTATCGACTGCGCCGAGCCTTTCGACGGCGTGGCTCTCGCCGCATCCAGCGTCACCAGCGTGCTGCTCGAAAACGCCTCTCGGCTTTCCGAGGTGGACCAGCAAAGGTTGCTGGACTACCTGCAGCGCCATCCTCGAGCGCATCTGTTGACCCTGGACCGAGGCGAGTTGGTGCAGGCCATGCAGCAGGGACGTTTCAGACGGGATCTGTTTCATCGATTGGCGGCGCAACAGCTGCAAACGCCGAATCTGCGTGAGCATCCCGGTGATCTGTCGCTGCTGGCCGAGCATTTCGCCAAACAGCACGGGGCAATGATCGGGCGGCATCATCGGCGTTTCAGCGAAGAAGCGATAGACGCCATGATCAGCCATCCCTGGCCAGGCAATGTGCGCGAGCTGCACAATCGCGTGGTCCGCGCACTGGTGCTGGCTCAAGGACGACAGATTCTTGCAGCCGACCTTGGCTTGCGCCCGGCACAGGCCAGCATCGACGCCCCGGTGACGCTGGAGGACTACATACTGCGCGCCGAACGGCAGGCGCTGAACGACGTCCTAGGCCGCTACACCAACAACATGAGCCAGGCAGCGCGGACGCTCGGGGTGTCGCGACCAACCTTCTATCGCTTGCTGCACAAGCATCGCCTGCGCTGAGGCTCATGGCTGTAACGCTCGAGAAACACTGCTAAGGTGCTCGGCACACCTATCGCCAAGGAGATCGTCATGCACCCGTTCGACGCCAAGAAGCCGCCGCAACTGGCCGTGTTGCTGGGTTATGCCGGGCTGGTGCCATTCGTTGGCGGTGCGCTGGGCATCTGGGTGATTCCCATCGGCTGGCGGCCTTTCGTGCTGGATGCATTGCTGGATTTCGCTGCCGTGATCCTGGCCTTCATGGGCGCCATTCACTGGGGGCTGGCGATGCGTGCGGAGGAAACCGACGAGAAGGCCAAGTTGCAGCTGGGGCTTTCGGTGATTCCACCCTTGCTGGGCTGGGCTGCACTGGCTGGCGGACTGCCGATAGGCTTGTCGCTGCCGATTTTCCTTTTTGCCTTTATCGGTCTGTATCTGGCGGACATGCACGCCGTACGCGTCGAACTGGCGCCGCAATGGTATCCGGCACTACGTACGCCACTGACGCTGGTGGTGTGCCTGAGCCTGTTAGTGGCCTGGGCCAGCGTCCTGATCCGCTGAGCCGAGCAGCATCGCGACCTGCTTCAGCGCTGCCTGGCGTCGTTCGTCCCAGCCACCTGAAAGTTCGCAGAAACGCTGCCCGTTACCCTGCAGCCAGCCGCGGCAGGCCTGATGAAAGGCCTGCCGCTCTGCCAGCTGTGGCTGGCAACGCTGGCCATCTTCGATCCACGGCACGCCAGCGGGGTCGAGCAACAGATGCTGGTCGTAGTGGCGCGCGCGCAACTCGGCCTCCAGCCACTGCGGACAGGCGCCGAACAGGCACCGGCTCCAGAGCATGTTGCTCAGCAGGTGCGTGTCGAGGATCAGCAGCGGCGGCCTGGCTGCCCGCGCAGCATCCTCCCAGGCCAGTTGACCGCGAGCGATCTCGTCGATGTCTGCGTAGCAGGTATCGCGCTGCTGCTCGTCGATGAAGTGGCGCACGTACTCGCCCACCACAATGCCCCCAAAACGCGCCTGTATGTGCGCCGCCAGCCAGCTTTTGCCGCTGGACTCCGGCCCGGTCAGCACCAGCACCTTCATGGCGCGCACTGCAACGCCGGGTCGCGGCGCCAGCTCAGCCAACCACTGACGGCCAACGCGGTGAAGGCGGCGTAGAGACCCGCAGTCAGATACAGCTCGCTATAGAGGAAGAAGGCCACGTAGCAGAGGTCGACGATTACCCAAAGTACCCAGCATTGCAGGCGTTTCTGCGCCATCCACAATTGTGCGACCAGGCTGAATGCGGTCAGCGCCGAATCCAGCCAGGGTGAGCTGGCGTCGGTGTAGGTCGCCATGAGATAGCCGAGCAGCCCGGTACCGAGCGCGCCGATCAGTAGCCCAGTCAGGACTGCGACCGCGCTCAGGCGGCTGACATTGCGCCCATCGTGGCGTTCGCCGCCACGGGTCCACTGCCACCAGCCGTAGAGCTGCAGCGCAGCGAACAACAGTTGCAGGAGCAGGTTGGAATACAGCCGCCAGTCATGGAACAGCCAGGCGTAGAGCAACACCATGATCAGGCCGATGGGCCAGCACCAGGGGTTCTGTCTGACGGTCAGCCAGACGGCGACGATGCCGAGTCCGGCGGCAACGAGTTCGAGCCAGGACATCCGGCGTCCTCGAATCAGGAAAGGGTGGCGATTGTACTGATGCAGGCGACTCAGCACACCAGGCTGTCGGCTTGTCGATAGAGCATCAGCAGCTTGCGGGTGATGGTTTGCTGGATGTCGTCGCGCTCGAAGCTGGACAGTCGTTCCAGGCGTGCCAGTTGCAAGCGATGCAAGTGGATATAGGGCATCTGCTGGTCGAATTCGCGCAGGTCGCCTTTCATCAATACCGGCAAGAACAGATCACCAATTTTCTTCTGGTTGCTGATGATCTGCGCCAGTGCCGGTTTGAAGGGCATGGTCTTGGGCGCCGGCCCGCCATCCTTGATCTGGGTGCTGAGCAAGAGCCCCGGCTTGCCCATGACCTTGCCCGGCAACACGCACAGGCCGGTCTTGCGGATGGCCTGGCTGTCGATGCCGTGCAGGGTGTCGTGGAAGGCGTAGGGGTTGGGCAGCACCACCATCTTGCGCCCGAGATCGGTGGGGAAGTGCAGGCTGTAGTTGGTGTATAGCTGCCCTACCGATTCGGAATAGACGCACAGGCGATTCTCGAACAGCTTGATGAAACGCTCGGCCAGCTCGCGACGGGCCATGCTGTCCAGGTCCCAGATCAGGTCCTGGTTCTGCGGCCGACTGAAATCGACCTCCTGATGTTGCATGCTGCTCATGCTCGACTCATACGCGAAATTGCCCAAGCAGACGATTGAGCTGGTCGGCCAGCTGTTTCAGGTGCTGGCTGGCCGCATTCGACTGCTCGGCAGCCTCGGCGGTGTTGTGGGCCAGCGCTGCCGTCTGCGTGACGTTCTGATTGATGTCTTCCACCACGTGAGATTGTTGCAGGGTGGCACTGGCGATCGAGGCATTGAGCCCGGTCAGGTTGCGCAGCGATTGGGCGATCTGGGCGAGGCTCTCGCCAGCCTGGCTGGCCTGTTCCACGGTCAGCTGGGAAGCGCGGCTGCTTTCGTTGATCACCTTGACGGCGGCTTCGGAGTTGCCTTGCAGGCGCTCGATCATGCCCTGAATTTCGGCGGTGGAGGTTTGCGTCCGCTGCGCCAGGAGCCTCACTTCGTCCGCGACCACGGCGAAACCACGGCCCTGCTCACCGGCGCGGGCAGCCTCGATGGCGGCGTTGAGGGCGAGCAGGTTGGTTTGCTCGGCGATGGAGCGGATCACCTCGAGCACGCTGCCGATCTGCGTGCTCTCGCTGGCCAGTGATTGAATCACCTCGACAGCCTTGTCGATGGTACCCGACAACTGATCGATCTGGCGCAGGCTCGCCTCGATGTTCTGCTGGCCCTGGCTGGCCTGGTCCTCGGCAGTGTGCATCTCGCTGGAGGCGTGCTCGGCGTTCTTCGCCACGTCCTGCACGCCGTAGGTCACCTCGTTGACAGCGGTTGCCACCAGCTCCATCTGCTGCGCCTGCTGCTGGCTGTGGCGCTGCGCCTCGCTGGAAATGTCGCCAAGCGAGCGGGCGGCCTGATCGAGCGAACCCGCTGAATCGAGCATCTGCTGGATCACATGGCGCAGCTTCGCGGTGAAGGCATTGAAATAGGTCGCCAGGGCGGTCAATTCGTCACGCCCGTGGGTGTCGAGGTTGCGGGTCAGGTCGCCTTCGCCGCTGGAAATGCTGGCCATGGCGTCCACGGCTGCCTGCAGAGGCTGCACGATGCTGCGAGTGATCAGCACCACCAGTCCAGTCAGGAGCAGGGCGATCAGCAGGCCGATGCTCATGGCTTTCACCGCCTGGGCCCTGAACTCCACCTGCACGTCATCGACATAGACGCCGGAGCCGATGATCCAGCCCCAGGGCTGGAACAGTTCGACGTAGGAGATTTTCGGTACCGGGTCAGTGGCGCCGGGTTTCGGCCAGCGGTAGTCGACCTGACCGGCTCCCTGACTGCGGGTGATGGCGACCATCTCGTTGAACAGCGCCTTGCCGTCCGGATCCTTGAAACCGGAAAGGTTCTGGCCCTCGAGCTTGGCATTCATCGGATGCATGAGCATGACCGGGGTCTGGTCGTTGATCCAGAAGTACTCCTGGCCGTCGTAGCGCAAACCGCGCACCGTTTCCATGGCCTGCTGCTGCGCTTCTTCGCGGCTCAGGCTGCCGGCGCTTTCCAGGCTGTGGAAATGCTTGAGAATACCGGCCGCGCTCTGCACCACATGCTCGGTCTTTTCCGATTTGCCGGCGTAAAGATCAAGGTGGATCTGGCGCAGCATGTAAGCGCCCTGCAAGATCAGCGTCAGAATGGCCAGCGCCAGGATCAGCCATAGACGGCGGCTGATGGGAAGACTACGTAAGCTGTTCATGGACGAATTCCTGATTGTTGTCATTGTCGGCTTCAGGGCTGCCTCGAAGGGCGCGGAGCAATACTGTCACATCGAAGCATTATTCACTCTAGTTGTCTGATAGCATTTCGGCAGCCCGGCGCAGAACCTGAATGAGTACCGGGCTAGACCGTTGCAAGGAACCTCCATGACGGTTTTGTGTCCCAGGGCCGGGGCCATGCTCCACGTTCTGAGTTTTACGCGCAGGTAGTTGCCGCGCTTTGGGGGATTTGATGGATTTATGGGTGGCCTTTCAGGCCCTGATTCTGGGCATAGTGGAAGGCCTGACCGAGTTCTTGCCGATTTCCAGCACCGGGCACCTGATCGTGGTCGGTGATTTGCTGGGGTTCAACGGCGAGAAGGCGACGGCGTTCAAGATCATCATCCAGCTTGGCGCCATCCTGGCTGTCATCTGGGAGTTTCGAGCCAAGGTGCTCGGCGTCGTAGTCGGTTTGCCCAGCGACCCGAACGCGCAGCGTTTCACCTTCAACCTGCTGCTGGCGTTCATTCCTGCGGTGATTTTCGGCCTGGCCTTCGCCGATCTGATCGAACATTGGTTGTTCAATCCGATCACGGTCGCCATGGCGCTGATCATTGGTGGCCTCATCATGCTCTGGGCAGAGAAGCGCGAACACGCGATCAAGGCCGAAACGGTCGACGACATGACCTGGAAGCTGGCACTGAAGGTTGGCTTTGCGCAATGCCTGGCGCTGATTCCGGGTACGTCCCGTTCGGGTGCCACCATCATCGGCGGCCTGGTATTTGGTCTGTCACGCAAGGCGGCGACCGAGTTCTCCTTCTTCCTGGCCATGCCGACCATGGTCGCGGCCACGGTCTATTCGCTGGTCAAGTACCGCGACATCCTGCAGATGAGCGACTTGCCGATCTTCGCCATCGGTTTCATCAGCACCTTCATCGTGGCGATGATCACCGTACGCGCGCTGCTCAGGTTCATCACCAGCCACAGCTATGCGGTGTTCGCCTGGTACCGCATCGCCTTCGGCCTGGTGATTCTCGCCACCTGGCAGTTGCACCTGATCGACTGGAGCACGGCGCAGCCGTGATTGGCAACGAGCGCAAGGGGCGCCTGAAAAGCTGGGATGATGCCAAGGGTTTTGGTTTCATACAGCCGCTCAATGGTGGCGCCGAGGTCTTCGCGCACATCTCGGTGATGCGCGGTGATCGCCGTCCGCAGCCGGGCGACCAGGTGCTGTTCATCGAAGGGCGTGACGAGCGAGGGCGGCCACGCGCCGAGCACTTGCGCCTGGCAGGCGAGCTCAGCCTCGATCGTCAGGCGATCCGGCGCAAACCGAAAGCGCCTGGCAAGGCAGCTCCTGCAGCGCGCAAGGCTGCTGCCAAGGTCGCACACCGGTCAGCGACTCAAGGCGCCATCCACAACTTCTCCAGCAAAGTCGTGATGCTCGCCTTGCTGTGCCTCCTGCCACTGCTCGGCGCCGTGACACTGTTCGGCAAGGGGCGCTGGTGGGTATTGCCGCTCTATCTGCTGGCCAGCCTGCTGAGTTTCCTGCAGTACTGGCTGGATAAACGCAGTGCCCAGACGGGTGACCGACGCACAGCGGAAAATACGCTGCATCTGGTCGAGCTGGCGGGTGGCTGGCCAGGTGCGCTGATCGCTCAGCAGACGTTCCGGCACAAGACGCGCAAGGCGTCCTATCAGGCCGTTTTCTGGCTGATCGTCGCAGTTCATCAGCTGTTCTGGATCGATCTGCTGTTGCTCGACGGCACCTACATCGCCCGCCACATACCCTTATTCGTCCAGTAGCAGGCCGGGTTGCAGGCGCTTGGGCAGGCGGCGCACCACCAGTTGATGCGAGCGAGTCAGTAATTGGCGCAGCTCATCGTCGCCCAGCGGCGGCCGGTGGGCGCTCATGCTGATCCAGTAGGCGCGAGCCAGGTATGGGGCAGGGCGGATGCCAGGTCGGTCTACATGACCGAGAAACAGGTCGTTATCGACCTTGAAGGCCAGATCCTCGCCAAGAAAATCGAGAATGGCGAACATCTTGTTGCCTGCCACCGAAAACACCCGGTTGCTACCCCACTTGAGGTCTTCGCGGGCGCCGGGCAGGGCGAGGCAGAAGGCGGCGATCTGATCCGGCGTCATGGTGGGGCTCCTTGCCTGTTTTGAGCGTTCAGGGTGACAGTTTGGGTTGGCCAGTAAAGGCATCTGGCTAATTGGCATCACTTGGGCTTGTCTTGGAGGCATCAAGTCTCTGATCATGCGCCGACCCGACCTCGTCCGCGCTGTCCTCGAAATGTGCTCATGAATCGCCGCCATCGTCTTCGGTTAATCCGCTGGTTGTTGTTGAGTTCGATGATCTGCTCGCTTGGCGCGTGGGCAGAAGAGCGCGTACTCGATAGTGCACAGCTGAAAGAGGAGCCTTTGTCACTGACGACATGGGTAGGGCTTTTGGAAGATTCTACTCGTACACTGACGATCGAGACCGCTCGCTCGGCCGAAATGGCCGAGCGCTTCCATCATGAGCGCATCGCAAGCGCGTCCTTTGCTCTGGGTTTCACTCGGTCGGCCTACTGGTTCCGCCTGGCCATCGGCAACACCAGCAACCAGGCACTGACCCGTTTGCTGGTGGTGGACAACCCGCGCATTTCCCAGGTCGACGCCTACGTGCCGGACGGGCAGGGCGGCTATCGTGTCTGGCGCACAGGTGCTGACCGACCGCCGACTGCCAAGGCCTACGACAACCGCAACTTCGTCTTCGCGCTGCAACTGGCCGCGAACTCGCAGCAGGAGATCTACCTTCGGGTCGAGTCGAGCATTGGCCTGCTGGTACCGCTGCAGCTCTGGACCGTCGAAGGTTTTCAGGCCTATGCGCGTGAGGACTACATGGCGCGCGCCGGCTACATGGGCATCGCCGTCGCGATGATCCTGTTCAACCTGATGCTGTTCATCGCCCTGCGTGAGCGTATTTACCTGCTCTACGTGGCCTTCGTGCTGTGCGCCGTCTGCGCCCTGACCATAAAGAACGGCATGGCGCCGGACTGGACGCTGTTCGGCCTGCCGCTCAACTCCAACGTGGCCTATTACTCGGGCGCATCACTGGCGCTGAGCGGCATGCTGCTGTTCATGCGCAGCATGTTGCAGACCGCACGTCTTCTGCCGTGGGTCGACCGCTGGTTGCTGGCGTTGGTAGCCTTGTATCTGATTTCCCCGCTGATCTACGCCACCGCCCTGGCGCAGGTATCGCGCATAGCCATCGTGATCAATCTGCTGACGGCTGTCGTGATGATGGGCGTGGCCTTGGCCTGCGCCCTCAAGCGTCAGCGCAGCGCCTACTTCTTCCTGGCCGCCTTTGGCCTGCTGATTCTGGGTGGCGCAACCACCACCCTGCGTGCCATGGGCATCTTGCCGACCAATGCCTTTACCGTGGATGGCCTGCAGATCGGCTCATCGCTGGAGATGCTGCTACTGGCCTTCGCCCTGGCCGACCGCATCAACGTCATGCGCCAGGAAAAGCTCCAGGCGCAAGCACGACTTTTGCAAACTCAGGAGCAACTGGTCGAAACCCTGCAACGTTCGGAGCGCGAGCTGGAGCACCGCGTCACCGAGCGTACCGAAGAGCTGCGAGTGCTCAACAGCCGCCTGCAGACGCTGAGCCTGACCGATGCCTTGACCGGTATCGCCAACCGTCGACATTTCGACGAGGTCTTGATCAAGGAATGGCAGCGTGCCCAGCGTGTTGGCTACCCTCTGGCGTTGGCCCTGGTGGATGTCGACTGGTTCAAGGCCTATAACGACCACTACGGCCATCTGGCTGGCGACAGCTGCCTGCAGCAGATTGCACATACCCTGGCTGCGACCATCAATCGCTCCACCGACCTGGTAGCGCGCTATGGGGGTGAGGAATTCGTCTTTCTCGCACCCTCTACCGGCCTCGATGGCGCGCAAGGCATGGCAGAGAAGCTGGTGGAAGCCGTGGCGGCCTTGGCGCTGCCGCACGAACACTCGCCGTTGGGCCATATCAGCATCAGTGTCGGCGTCGCCTCGATGCGAAGCACTGCCGCAAGCTCGCCACAAAGCCTCCTGCAACGGGCCGATGCCGCGTTGTATCGGGCCAAGGCGCAGGGCCGTAACCGGGTAGCGAGCGATTCATAAAAAAGCCCCAGAGCATCGAACCCTGGGGCTGAGGAGGGTCGGCATGGCGCCGACCGGGGAGAGTGGGTTCAGGCCTGTGGTTGCCAACCGCCACCGAGTGCCTTGTAGATCGCGACGATACCGCTGTACAGCTCGACCTCCGCCGAGGCCTGGGCATCTTCGGCGGCCAGGCGCTCACGTTCGGCGTCCAGCAGCACGAGGAAATCCACCGTGCCTTCACGATAGCGAATCGCCGCCTGAACCGCCGCCGCGCGACTGGCTTCGGCCTGGCGCACCAGGGAAACCAGGCGCTGCTGGCGCTTGGCGTAATCGCTGAAGGCGTTTTCCGATTCTTCCAACGCCAGCAACACCTGCTGCTCGTACTGCGAGAGCGCGCCATCGGCCTCGGCTTCGGCGCCGCGCAGGCGCGCCCGCACGCTACCGAGATCGAAGGCCGCCCAGCTGATGCTCGGCGCTACACCCCAGGCGCGGGCCGCAGACGACCCCAGCTGCGAGCCACGCCCGGCGGTAAAACCGAGAAAGCCGGAGAGGCTGACGCGCGGGAACAGGTCGGCAGTCGCTACGCCGACCTGCGCCGTGGCCGCCGCCAGCTGTCGCTCGGCCGCCTGGATATCCGGGCGGCGACGCAGCAACTCGGCCGGATTGCCGATGGGCAGCGCCTTGGCGATCACCGGCAGGGGTTTGGGCGACAGGTCGATCTGCAACTGCTCCGGGCGCTGGCCAAGCAGGGTAGCGATGCGATTCTGTGCGCGCACCTGTTGCGCCTGCAGTTGCGGCAGGCTGGCTTCGGTGGCGGCCAGACGTGCATCGGCGCGCAGTACGTCCAGCTCGTTGCCAACACCGGCATCGCGCAACTGCTCGGTGATGGCGCGCGAATCCTGCTGATTCTTCAGGTTCTCACGGGCGATACTTTCGCGCAGTTGTGCGCCACGCAGGGTTCCGTAGGCATCGACCAGTTCGGCGATCAGGCTGACCTGCAACTGGTAGTAATCGGCTTCGGCCACTTCGATACGCGCTTCACTGGCTTGCAATTGGCGCTGGATACGGCCGAACAGGTCCACTTCCCAGGCCATGTCCAGCCCCAGGTCATAGCGTTCCTGGCGGATGCGCTCGTCCGTGGTCGGCGGCTGCTGGGCCTTGCCGAACTCGCCACTGGCGCGGCTGGTGACGGTGGGGAAGCGGTCGTTGGCCACGTCATCGCGGATCGCCCGTGCCGCACGCAGGCGGTTGAAGGCCACGCGCAGCTCGCGGTTGTCCTGTAGCGAACGCTGCACCAGCTGGTTCAGCGTCGGGTCGTCGAATTGCTGCCACCAGGCGGCTTCGAAACGGCTGCGGTCGTAATCGGCCGCCTCCAGCGCGGCAATGCGCGCTGGGTCGGTCACGGGCGCTCGATAATCCGGGCCGACGGCGCAGGCCGACAGCGCCAGGGTCAGGAGAGCGGGGGCAAAGGCTTTCATGCATGCGACTCCTGCAGACGAGCGGTTTTGCGGGCTTCGCGTTTTTCCACGAAGCCGCGGATCAGGACATAGAACACCGGCGTCAGCAGCAGACCGAAGAAGGTCACGCCGATCATCCCGGAGAACACCGCCACACCCATGGCATGGCGCATTTCGGCGCCCGCACCGCTGGACAGCACCAGCGGCACCACGGCCATGATGAAGGCGATCGAAGTCATCAGGATCGGCCGCAGACGCAGGCGGCAGGCCTCAAGCACGGCCGCGACACGATCGAGCCCCTCTTCCTGTTTCTCCTTGGCGAACTCGACGATCAGAATGGCGTTCTTGCACGCCAGGCCCACCAGCACTATCAGGCCGATCTGGGTGAAGATGTTGTTGTCGATACCCGCGATGATCACCCCGGCGATGGCGGTGAAGAGCACGATCGGCACGATCAGGATCACCGCCATTGGCAGGCTCCAGCTTTCGTACTGGGCGGCCAGCACGAGGAAGGCCAGCAGCACGCAGAGCGGGAAGATGAAGATCGCGGTATTGCCGGCGAGGATCTGCTGGTAGGTCAGATCGGTCCACTCGAAGGTCATGCCGATCGGCAGTTCCTCGTTCAGCAGTTTGGCGATGGCTGCTTCAGCCTGGCCCGAGCTGTAACCCGGCGCGGCGGCACCGTTGATCTCGGCGGTGAGGAAGCCGTTGTAGTGCATCACCCGATCGGGACCAGAACTGTCATCGACCTTGACGAAGGTCGACAGCGGTACCATCTCACCACGGTTGTTACGCACCTTGAGCTGACCGATCTGCTCCGGCTCCAGGCGAAATTGCTGGTCGGCCTGGACGTTGACCTGATAGGTGCGGCCAAAGCGGTTGAAGTCGTTGGCATACAGCGAGCCCAGGTACACCTGCAGGGTGTCGAAGATATCGCTGATGGCCACGCCGTGGGTCTTGGCCTTTTCGCGGTCGATGGCGGCATCGACCTGCGGCACGTTGACCTGGTAGCTGGTGAACACCGACATCGGGTTCAGCTCCGGCAACTGACGGGCCTTGTTGAGGATGTTCTGGGTCTGCGCGTACAGCTCTTCATAACCCAGGTTGCCACGGTCCTGGATCTGCAGGCGGAAGCCGCCAATGGTGCCCAGGCCCTGTACCGGCGGCGGCGGGAAGATGGCGAGGTAGGCCTCCTGAATCTCTCCGAACTGGCCATTGAGCTCGGCGGCAATGGCGCCGGCAGACATGCTTTCGTCCTTGCGCAGGCCGAAGTCCTTGAGTGCGACGAAGACGATGCCGCTGTTCGGGCTGTTGGTGAAGCCGTTGATCGACAGGCCGGGAAAGGCGATGGTGTTTTCCACACCCGGATGCTTACCGGCGATTTCGCTCATGCGCTTGATCACCGCTTCGGTGCGATCGAGCGTCGCGGCGTCCGGCAACTGGGCGAAGGCCACCAGGTACTGCTTGTCCTGCTGCGGCACGAAGCCGGTCGGCGTGCTGGCGAAGCCCAGATAACCGAGCACCAGCAGGCCACCGTAGATCAGCATGGCGATGCTGCTGCCACGCAGCACCCGACGCACGGTGCCGACGTAGCGGTTGCTGGCGCGCTCGAACATGCGGTTGAACGGAGCGAACAGCCAGCCACCGAACAGCTTGTCGAGCCCGCGTGAGAAGGCATCCTTCGGCGCGTGATGGTCCTTGAGCAGGATGGCGGCCAGGGCCGGCGACAGGGTCAACGAGTTGATCGCCGAGATCACCGTGGAAATCGCGATGGTCAGTGCGAACTGCTGATAGAACTGGCCCGAGAGCCCCGAGATGAAAGCAGTCGGCACGAACACGGCGCACAGTACCAGGGCCGTGGCGACGATAGGGCCGGTCACCTCCTTCATGGCCTGGCGGGTGGCCTCGACCGGCGATTTGCCCAGGGCAATGTTGCGCTCGACGTTCTCCACCACGACGATGGCGTCGTCCACCACGATACCGATGGCCAGTACCAGGCCGAACAGCGACAGCGCGTTGAGCGAGAAACCGAACATGTGCATGACCGCGAAGGTGCCGATCAAGGACACCGGCACGGCCGCCAGGGGGATGATCGAGGCGCGCCAGGTCTGCAGGAACAGCACGACCACCAGCACCACCAGCACGACGGCTTCGAGCAAGGTGTGCACCACTGCTTCGATGGAGCCGCGGACGAAGATGGTCGGGTCATACACCACTTCGTAGTCCATGCCTTGCGGGAAGCTCTTCTTCAGCTCGGCCATGCGCTCGCGCACCGAATCGGAAATCTCGATGGCATTGGAGCCCGGGCGCTGGAACACCGGAATGGCCACGGCCGGCTGGTTGTTCAGCAGCGAGCGCAGGGCGTACTGGTTGGAGCCCAGCTCGATGCGGGCAATATCGCGAAGACGCGTGATCTCGCCGTTGTCGCCGACGCGGATGATGATGTTCTCGAACTCTTCCTCGGTAACCAGGCGACCCTGGGCATTGATCGACAGCTGGAAGCTGTTGCCGGCATCGGAGGGCGGCGCGCCGAGGGCACCGGCGGCCACCTGACGATTCTGCTCACGAATGGCGGTGACCACATCGGTGGCGGTCAACCCGCGCGAGGCTACCTTGTTCGGGTCGAGCCACACGCGCAGCGAGTAGTTGCCCATGCCGAACAGCTGCACGTCGCCGACGCCGTCCAGGCGCGCCAGCTCGTCCTTGACGTTGAGCGCGGCGTAGTTGGACAGGTAGAGCATGTCGTAACGCTGATCCGGCGAGGTCAGGTGCACCACCATGGTCAGGTCCGGGGAGGCCTTGTCCACGGTCACGCCGAGACGCTGCACCTCGGTGGGCAGTGTCGGCATGGTGCGGGTGACGCGGTTCTGCACCTGCACCTGCGCATTGTCCAGATCGGTGCCGAGGGCGAAGGTCACGGTCAGCGTCAGGCGGCCGTCGATGGTCGACTGCGACGACATGTAGAGCATGCCCTCGACGCCGACGATGGCCTGTTCCAGCGGCGAGGCGACGGTTTCACCGATCACCTTGGGGTTGGCACCCGGGAAGTCGGCACGCACCACGACGGTGGGCGGCACCACTTCCGGGTATTCGCTGATTGGTAGCTGGAACAGCGAGATGGCGCCGCCGATCAGGATCAGCAGCGACAGCACCGCGGCGAAGATCGGCCGCTGGATGAAGAATTGCGAGAAATTCATGAGTCTTTCCTCTAGTCGCGCGGGCTTGATCAGCCGCGCGGCGAGCGAGCTTCGATTTTGTCGGCGGCGATGCGCGGGGCCTGGCTACCATCGACGGCCTGGCGCATACGGGCCAGTTGTTCGAGGGTGCTGTCATCGGCCATGGACACCGGTTGCGGATCGACGGTGGAGCCAGGCATGGCGCGCTGCAGACCGTTGACCACGATCTTCTCGCCCTTGCTCAGGCCGCTGCGGACGATGCGCAGACCTTCGAGCTTCGGCCCCAGCTCGATGGAGCGATAGGCCACGGCATTGTCGTCACCCAGCACCAGCACGTACTTCTTGCCCAGATCGGTGCCGACTGCTTCGTCCTTGATCAGGGTGGCGGCGTAGGGCTTGCTGCCTACCAGCTTCAGACGTGCGTACAGCCCCGGGGTAAAGCGACCATCCTGGTTGTCGAACACGGCGCGGCCACGGATGGTGCCGGTGCGCGGGTTGACCTGGTTGTCGAGAAAGTCCAGCTGGCCCAGGTGTGGGTGGTCGGTCTCATCGGACAGGCCGAGGTACACCGGGCTGGCGCCACGGGCGTCGGAGCCGGATTCACGGGCCAGCTCGACGTACTTGAGGAAGGCACGTTCATCGGCATCGAAGTAGGCGTAGACCTTGTCGGTGGAGACCACCGAGGTCAGCAGGCTCTCGCCGGCACCGACCAGGTTGCCTTTGGTGATTTCGGCGCGGCTGACGCGACCGTCGATGGGCGCGGTGATACGGGTGAAACTGAGGTTGAGGCGGGCATTTTCCAGCTCGGCGGCGATCGCGGCGACCTGGGCCTTGGATTCGGTGGCGGCGCTGGCACGAGCGTCGGCGAGTTCGGCGGAGATGGCGTTGCTCTGACGCAGTCGCTCGCCACGGCGCGCTTCGTTGGCGGCGCGGGCCTGGCTGGCGCGGGCCTGTTGCAGCTGGGCTTCGAGGCGTTTGACTTCAGCCTGGAACGGACGCGGGTCGATCTGGAACAGCAGATCGCCTTTCTTCACCAGGGTGCCTTCGTCGAAAGCGACCTTGTCGATATAACCGGAGACACGCGGGCGGATTTCGACGGACTGCGGGGCTTCGAGACGCCCGGTGAACTCGTCCCATTCGTTGATCGGCTGTTCGATGACTTCGGCGACGCTGACCTTGGGTGCGGGCATTTGCGCCTGAGTCTGCGCAGCCTGTTCGCAACCGCTGAGCGCGAGGACGCCGGCGAGGGCCAGGGGGAATATCCAGATGTTCTTGTGCTGCTGTTCCATGGTTGACTCCGCCAGTCGGATTTGTTGATTGGCGGAGTCTGCGGCGAGTCTCGGAGGGCTACGAATCGAATGCCATGAATTTGAATATCACCGGGAATGATAAAAGACGCACTTATATCAATTTCGATCTATGAAGGTGCATCAAGGTTCCTGGCGGCACTTGGATGGTGCGTTTGCGGATGTTTGTCAGAGGCTGTCCGGGTCGCCGCAGAACATCTGAATGCGCGAGCGCAGCCAGCGCTCGGCTGGGTCGTTATCCTGGGCGCCGCGCCAGGCCATATGCAGTTCGTAGGTCTGTGTCTCGAGCGGCAGATCCTCGGCGCGCAGGCCGCCGGCTGCGGTCAGGGCGGCTGCGGTGTAATCCGGCACACTGGCGACGATATCGGTTTCCGCCAGCAGGGTCGCCAGACCGTTGAACTGCGGAACGGCCAGTACGATGTGGCGCTCGCGCCCGACCTTGGCCAGTTCGTCATCGATGAAGCCGGTGAGATCGCCGGCGAAGGACACCAGCGCGTGGGGGCGCGCGCAGTAATCGTCAAGGCTGAGCGCGCCGGGTACGGTATCGGCGCGCAGCAGCTTGGCCTTTGTGCGACGCAGTACCTTGCGCTTGGCGTTGGCTGGCAGCTCTTCGGTGTAGGCCACGCCCACGGAAATCTCACCGGATGCCAGCAGGCCGGGCATCATCAGGTAGTTGGTGCGGCGAATCACCAGCACCACGCCCGGCGCTTCGGCGCGCAGGCGGCGGAGCATAGCTGGCAGCAGGGCGAACTCGACGTCGTCGGAAAGGCCGATGCGAAATATCGCCTTGCTGGTAGCTGGGTCGAAGTCGGCGGCGCGGCTGACTGCGGTGGAGATCGAGTCCAGTGCCGGCGAGAGCAGGGCGAAAATCTCCTGCGCGCGCGGCGTCGGCTCCATGCTGCGACCGGTACGCACGAACAGCGGGTCATCGAACAGGGTACGCAGACGGGCGAGCGCCGCACTGATGGCGGGCTGGCCGAGAAACAGCTTCTCTGCGGCTCGCGTGACGCTGCGCTCGTGCATCAAGGTCTCGAAGACAATCAACAGGTTCAGATCGAGGCGACGCAGGTCGTTGCGGTTCATCCGGGTACCATTCGAGGGATACGGGCCTTGTCAGCACGGCGCTGCAAATGAGAGCCTTTGCCCAGGCAATAGTACGGGTAGTGTGCAGCGGATGGAAAGTCGCTGAATCACTGACAGGCATGAAGACTATCGATAGAGTCTGATAGTGTCGCCGCCGCACAGCGGATAGAGTCCACAGTCATTGAAGTGTTAATCCGCGATCAAGCTCGAGGTAAGCGATGTCCCGCATGATCCGTTTTCATAAGTTCGGCGATGCCGATGTGCTCCAGTACGAAGACGTTCCGACGCCTGTGCCCGGCCCTGGCGAAGTCTTGGTGCGCGTTCAGGCCGTCGGCCTGGGCTGGAAGGACGTGCTGTGGCGTCAGAACCTCGCGGCCGAGCAGGCCAAGCTTCCGGCCGGTACCGGTTTCGAACTGGCCGGCACCGTTGCGGTGCTGGGCGAGGGCGTGAACGACTTCGAAGTCGGCACTGCCGTTGCAGGTTTCCCGGCGAGCACGCCGAACCGTTACCCGACCTGGGGCGATCTGGTGCTGATGCCCAGCCATGCCCTGACCCGTTACCCCGAGGTGCTCAGCCCGGTCGAGGCCAGCGTTCATTACACCAGCCTGCTGTTCGGCTACCTGGCGCTGAACGATCTCGCTCACCTCAAGCCCGGTCAGCATGTGCTGATCACCGAGGCCAGCCACTGCATGGCACCACAGACCGTGCAACTGGCCAAGGCGCTGGGTGCCAAGGTCATCGTTTCCACCGGTTCTTCGGAGGATCGCGAGTTTCTGCGGGCCCTGGGTGCCGACAAGGTGATCGCCACCGAGGAACAGGACCTGGTCCTAGAGGTCGAGCGCTACACCGAAGGCAAAGGCGTCGAGGTGATTCTCGACCAGTGCGCCGGTCCGCAGATGAAACTGCTGGGTGATATTGCCGCGCCGCGCGGCAAGCTGATCCTGTACGGAATCAATGGCGGCAACGACACGGCGTTCCCGGCTTGCGCCGCATTCAAGAAGCACCTGCAGTTCTTCCGTCACTGCGTGCTGGATTTCACCGGTTGCCCGGAACTGGGTATCGAGCCGAACAATGATGCCGTGCAACGCGCGCTCACGCACATCAACCAGATGACTGCGGACCGTCTGCTGACGCCGGTGATCGACAAGGTGTTCGACTTCGAGAATTTCGTCGAAGCGCACCGCTACATGGAAACCTGCCCGAACCGCGGGCGAGTGGCCCTGAAACTGGCCACGGATTAAAGTCCTTGGCCATGCGGTCGCTATAACCTAGGTCTACGTTCGTTCTAAGGATAGGTACATGAGTCTGGTTACCGGCGACGCGCTATCGCTGTTGTTGTTTCGTTTGCATAGCGGCCGCCTGCTGGGGATCAACCTGCTCAAGGTCAACGAGATCATTCCCTGTCCAGCCTTGACCAAGCTGCCCAATCGTCACCCCAACGTGCGCGGCATCGCCACCTTGCGTGGCGCTGCGATGACGGTGATCGACCTGGCGCGCGCCATTGGCGAACGCGGTGCGGCTGACGAAGACGACGGCTGCCTGATCGTCACCGAGTTGAGCCGCTCGCGTCAGGGGCTGCACGTGAAAAGCGTCGAGCGTATCGTGCAGTGCTCCACCCGCGACGTGCGTCCGCCACCCGCCGGAGCCGGTAATCGTGCCTTCATTACGGGTGTGACCCAGATCGATGGCGCCATCGTGCAGGTTCTCGATATCGAGAAGGTACTGCACGACATTGCACCTGCGCTGGAGGAAGCCCCCGTCGGGCAGCTGCTCGACGGCCAGGATGCCCGCTTGCTGCAAGGTCGCCGCGTGCTGCTGGTCGACGATTCGCAAGTCGCGCTGCAACAGACCCTCAACGTGCTGCGCCAGCTGGGGCTCGATTGCACGGCAGTGCGCAGTGCCCAGGCTGCTCTGCAGCAACTGCACGAATACCATCAGGCCGAGATGCCATTCGAGCTTTTGGTCTCGGACATCGAGATGCCTGAACTGGATGGCTACAGCCTGGTTCAGGAAATCCGTCGCAGTCCCGATATTGCCGACACCTACGTGCTGCTGCACACCTCGCTGGACAGCACCATGAATACCGAGAAGGCACGTTCGGTCGGCGCCAACGCAGTACTGACCAAGTTTTCCTCGGTCGATCTCAGTCAGGCACTGCTCGATGCCTTCCGGCAAATGAGCGGGCAGCACTGAGCCCGCCACTGCAAGCCCTTGCCGTCAAGCGGCAGGGGCTTGCCTCGCTGCCCTTCCAGGCGATTTAAAACTCAATACTTTCAATTGGTTAAGCGCGCCTCATGAGCTGGCATGCGCTTTGAATCAGTGCGCCTGGCAATTGCAACTCAGTCAAGGAGCACGGCATGAGCACGATTGGAGGTATTGGCAATTACGGCGGCATATCCCTCACGGGATTTCGCAACAAACAGAGTGAAGAGCAGGGCGAGCTGGCCCAATTGGCGCGCAATGTCGAGAAGACCACGCGCACGGCGAACGCCGAGTCCGAACGCGAGTTCCGCGCCAGGCAGGCTACGCAGGAGGGCTTTGCTCGTTTGCGCGTCGCCCTGCAGACCGCCTCGGACGGCAAGGTCGAGACATCGGTCAGTTCAGGGCGCGTGGAAAAACCACTGGGCGATGAGGGTGGTAACGCCGCGCTGGAGGCTTTCAAGGCCTACATGGCGATGACTCCGGCCGAGAAGATGCGCGACAGCATTCTCAAGGAAATAGGCATGAGCGAAGAGGAGATCGAGGCGCTGCCACCTGAGCAGCAGAAGGCGGTCGAAGAAGAAATTGCCCGGCGCATGGAAGAGCGAGCCAAGATGCAGGCCCAGTCAGAAGGCGATGGTCATTCTTATGGGCTGATCTGATCGGTGTGCGCCCTGGTGGAGGGGCACTTCGGGGTTGGACCTGTAAAAGCGTGATGCAAGTCACGGAAGATTCTCCATCCTGGTGATTCGCCGTTGGAATTTTCATGGGTTGAACTGTCTATCAATCGACGACGGTTCAACCCATGGGCTCTGACTGGTTGAGCTTTCACCAACCTAGAGAATCTTTATCAGGTCGTTACCAATATGGATGTTCTTTCCGAGTTCTTCGAGCGCACGAGCCTGCAAGGGCGACTGCTATTCGCCGGCCCGGTAGACGGTACCCTGGTGCTGGACAAGCCAGCAGGCATGGCATTCATCCACGTGATCGAGCGAGGTGCACTGGATATGGTGCACGCCGACAAGCCTCGCATCGCGATCAGTGAACCCAGCGTTTTGTTCTGTCCCAGCACCTGCTGCTACAAGCTGCGTGCACACCAGCCCGGCGGCGTGGATCTGATCTGCGCCTCATTCCAGTTCGGGCGTTCAGGGCAGCAGCCATTTCCACTGGGGCTCCTGGAAACCCTGGTGTTTCCGCTGAGCGCCCTCGAGCAGCTCGGGCCGGTGATCGGCTCACTGGTCAACGAGTTCCGTACGCCGGCACCTGGTCGTAGCAAGGCGCTGAACCTGCTGTTCGAATACGTGTTCGTCCTGCTGGTACGCCGCGCGGTGAACGAAGGGCGCATAACCAGTGGCCTGCTGTATGCGCTGCAGGACAGTCAACTGGGGCCCGCGCTGATCTGCATTCATCAGGAACCCCAGCTGGCCTGGAGCGTCGAGCGCCTGGCCGCGTTGGCGAAGATGTCGCGTACCAAGTTCGCAGCGCTGTTCTCCGAGGTCATGAGCATGACGCCCATGGCCTATGTAACCGCCTGGCGCATGAAGGTGGCGCAGGATCTGCTGCGTGAGGGGATGCCGATCAAGGTGATCGCCGATGCTGTGGGCTACGCATCGCAGGCGTCGTTCTCGCGTACCTTTGCCCAGCAGGTCGGGCAACCACCAGGCGAATGGCTACGGGCTGAAGGAGAGGACCCGCCGGCGAAGCTGCAGGTGCAGATTTACCGCGATTGAGTCTGGCCGAGCCCAGGGCTGTCGGCGCCCTGGGCATTTTTCACCGGTCAGGCGACTAC
>CAMPIF010000009.1 GCA_946886245.1 Ectopseudomonas composti
GTATCTGCAAGGCGCCTTTGTGCGCACGCGCCAGGCCGACGCTGCCCGCCTGCAGAAACTGCAACTCATCGCCCTGCATCAGCAGCACACCGGCATGCAAGTCGGCGACGCCCTGCCCGGCCTGCTGTCGGCGAAACAGCTGGAGATTCAGAGCGGCTAGCACCTGTCGCGCGGCCTGGGTTTCACTCCAGCCCTCAGGCGTACAGCGAAAATCGGCGAACAGGGCGTCCAGATGACGTTCAAGGCGCTGCACCACATCGGGGCAATGGCGCGCCCAAAGCAGCACGACCAGCAACAAGGGCGAACGCTGCTGGCGACCGGCCAGCCACATCGCCCGAGCGCGCGCGGCCTGGTGCGGCAAGTCCAGCCCGGTGCCGGATGCCAGCGTGATACCAGGGTGTTCCAGCAGTTGCAGCGCCATGCTCAGCCCTCCTGCATCAGCGAAGCTGCCAGTGGCGTTGCAGCCTTTGTGCCGACTTGTAGCCAGGCGTTGGCGCCCTTATGGTGGCGTGGTCATCCCAACGAGCCTGCATGCATGTGGTCGTTCAAGGCCTGGCGCCGTCGGCGCACCCTCGAAAACAACCCTGTCGACCCCGCCCACTGGGCCGAAGTACGCAGGCGCCTGCCCATTCTCGACGGCCTCGACGAACGCGAAGAGCATCATCTGCGCGAGCGCGCCGTACTGTTTCTGCATGACAAGCACCTGAGCGCCCTGCCCGGCCTGGAACTCGGCCCAGTCGAGCGACTGTTGCTGGCAGCTCAGGCACAGTTGCCACTGCTGCACCTGGGCGATCTGGACTGGTACCAGGGCTTTCACGAAATCGTCCTTTACCCGGACGACTTCCTCAGCCCCCAGCGCCACCGCGACGCCAGTGGTATCGAACATGAATGGGATGACGCCCGCAGCGGCGAAGCCTGGCAACAAGGCCCGGTGATCCTCGCCTGGCCCGGCGTCGAGGCCAGCGGCGGTTGGGAAGGCTACAACCTGGTGATCCACGAACTGGCACACAAGCTGGACATGCTCGAAGGCGGCGCCAATGGCCTGCCGCCGCTGCACCGCGACATGCGCGTGCAGGACTGGGCCAATGCCATGCAGAGTGCCTATGACGCACTGAACGCCGAGCTGGACGCCAACCCCGACGCCGAAACCGCCATCGACCCCTACGCAGCCGAAGACCCGGCGGAATTCTTCGCGGTGACCAGCGAATATTTCTTCAGCGCACCGGATCTGCTGGCTGACGCCTTCCCCGAGGTCTACCGGCAACTGGCATTGTTCTACCGCCAGGACAGCCTGGCACGATTGCAGCGTCTGCAGGCGGAACACCCCGACTACAGGGCGGTCGAAAACGCGACCAATGGCTGAGTAGGCCGCCATAGTAACGCACTGCGAATACGCCTATAATGCGCCCCACTTTTTTGGCCCTCCCTGGGAGTTTCCCCCATGAGCTACAGCAAGATCCCGGCTGGTAAAGACCTGCCGAACGACATCTACGTTGCCATCGAAATCCCGGCCAACCACGCGCCGATCAAATACGAAATCGACCACGACAGCGATTGCCTGATGGTCGATCGTTTCATGGCCACGCCGATGTTCTACCCGGCCAACTACGGTTTCATCCCGCACACCCTGGCTGACGACGGCGACCCTCTGGACGTGCTGGTCGTGACTCCTTATCCGGTTGCGCCGGGTTCGGTGATCCGCGCCCGTCCGGTCGGCGTACTGCACATGAGCGACGAAGCGGGCGGCGACGCCAAGCTGGTTGCCGTTCCGCACGACAAGCTGAGCGTTCTGTACAAGGACGTTCAGGAATACACCGACCTGCCCGCGCTGTTGATCGAGCAGATCAAGCACTTCTTCGAGAACTACAAGGATCTGGAGAAGGGCAAGTGGGTCAAGGTAGAAGGCTGGGGCGGCGCTGAAGAAGCCCGCGGCCTGATCAACAAGGCAGTCGCGGCTTACCAAAAATAAGCCCTGACCACCTCCGAAAAGCCGGCCACAAGCCGGCTTTTTTATTGCCTTTGGCCGGGCAACCGGTACACATTCGTTACACCCAGGCAAAACGGCGACGCGCCGGTGTGCTGTAATCGATTAGCAAAATATGACCTGCCAGGCCCAATGGACATGATGAACCTGACCGTACGCAATCGAATCATTGTCAGCTTCCTGCTGATCATCGCCATTCTGGTCCTGCTGGCTGGCGCCTCTTACGCTCGCCTGGTGCAGATCGAGGATGAAGCCGACGACATGCTCAACGACTCGGTACCGGGCGCCTACTACATCAGCAAGGTACAGGGTGAGTGGGCCAGGCACATGCTGGAGACGCGGCGCCTGTTGCTCAATGCCATGGGCAATGCCGAAACGGACGTATTGGCCAATCATGCCGAACAGTTCGCCACGATCGAGGATCGTCTCAATGAGTTGCTCGGCCGCTACAAGGCCTCCGTCAGCGATGTCGATGAGCAGGCGCTGTCTGATCGCTTCAATCAGTTACACCAGCAGTACCTGCGAACCCATGAGCAGCTGATCGAACAATTGCAGCAAAGCAGCCCGCAACAGGCCCGCCAGTTCGCCTCCGAAAAGCTGTTCCCGCTCTGGGACCAGGCACAGAGTTCGCTGGATGCATTGATCGACCGTAATCGCCAGCTATCGGAACAGGCAGCCAGCGTGATCCGCGATGAGGTTCGGGTGCTGGAGTTCGCCCTGCTGATGGCCATTCTGCTGGCCGCCGTGGTCGCGGCGATCTGCGGCTGGCTGTTGATGCGCGCCATTACCCAACCTGTAGAGCGCATCGTCGCCACCCTCAAATCCCTGGAAAGCGGCGATCTGTCGGTGAAGCTCGACCTGCACCGGCGCGACGAATTCAACGCCATCGAGCTGGGCTTCAACAGCATGGTCGGCGAGCTCAAGAACCTGGTCGGCAACACCCAGCGTTCGGCTGTGCAGATGACCACCTCGGTCACCGAGATTGCGGCCACCTCGCGCCAGCAGCAGGCCACAGCCACCGAAACCGCCGCAACCACGACAGAGATCGGTGCAACTTCACGGGAGATCGCCGCCACTTCGCGCGATCTGGTCCGCACCATGGGCGAGGTATCGGACAACGCCGAGCAGACCTCGATTCTCGCCGGCACCGGCCAGCTGGGCCTGGCCCGCATGGAAGAGATCATGCATCAGGTGATGGGCGCTGCCGACGTGGTCAACGGCAAGCTGTCGATCCTCAACGAGAAGGCCGGCAACATCACCCAGGTGGTCACCACCATCGTCAAGGTGGCGGATCAGACCAACCTGCTTTCACTCAACGCCGCCATCGAGGCGGAAAAAGCCGGCGAATATGGCAAGGGCTTCGCCGTGGTCGCCGTGGAAGTGCGTCGTCTGGCCGACCAGACCGCCGTCGCCACCTATGACATCGAACAAATGGTGCGCGAGATCCAGTCCGCCGTATCGGCTGGGGTGATGGGCATGGACAAGTTCTCCGAAGAGGTGCGCCGCGGCATCGGCGAGATGGCGCAGATGGGCGACCAGCTCAGCCAGATCATCCAGCAGGTGCAGGCCCTGGCGCCGCGTATCCAGATGGTCAACGAAGGCATGCAGGCACAGTCCACCGGCGCCGAACAGATCAACCAGGCCTTGGTGCAGCTCGGCGAAGCCAGCAGCCAGACCGTCGATTCGCTGCGCCAGGCCGGCGCCGCCATCGATGAACTCAACCAGGTGGCCAACAACCTGCGCGTTGGCGTCAGCCGCTTCAAGGTCTGAACATGCCAGCCCCCAGCAAAGCAGCCGCGGGCGAACTGCACCTGCAGTTTCAGCTCGGTGACGATCGCTACGCCCTGCCCGCCAGCCAGGTGGTCGAAGTGCTGCCGCTGCGTCGCCTGAAACAGGTACCCGAAGCGCCGCAGTGGGTTGCCGGCCTGTTCGAGCATCGCGGCCGGGTGACCCCGGTGATCGATCTCAGCCGCCGCGTCCTGGGCCGCCCCGCCCTGCCCCACAGCAGTACGCGGCTGGTGCTGGTGCGCTTCGACATGCAACGGGGCGAGCAATCGCCAGTGCTGGGGCTGATCCTGGAGCAGGCCACCGACACCCTGCGCCTGCCCAGCGAGGCATTCAAGGCCAGCGGCCTGGAAGCGGGCCAGGCGGATTACCTGGGGCCGCTGCAACGCACCGCGCGGGGCATGATCCAGCGTATCGAGGTCGCCGGGCTGCTCGACGACGAGGTACGTGCCTTGCTGTTCCAACCAGAGCCGCAGGGCTGACGGCATGATCGAGCATATCGAACGCCTGCTGAAAAACCGCATCGGCCTGGAAGCCGAATCGGTCGGCCGCACGGTGATCGAACGCGCCGTACGCCAGCGCATGAACGCCCTTGACCAGCAGAGCCTGGAAGGCTACTGGACCACCCTCGGCGGCTCGCCACGCGAGCAGCAGGCGCTGGTGGAAGCCGTGGTGGTGCCGGAAACCTGGTTCTTCCGCTACCCGGAATCGTTCAACGCGCTGGCCAGCCTGGCCCAGGAACGTCACGCCCAATTGCATGGGGCCAGGCCGCTGCGCCTGATCAGCCTGCCCTGCTCCAGCGGCGAAGAACCCTACTCCATCGCCATGGCCTTGCTCGATGCCGGTTTTGCCGCCGAACAGTTCCAGATCGAGGCACTGGATGTCAGCGACAAGGTGCTGGAGCAGGCTCGCAAGGGCCTGTACGGGCGCAACTCGTTCCGTGGCGATGCCCTGGCCTTTCGTGATCGTTTCTTCCAGGAGCAGGACTCCGGTGGCTTTCTCCTCGACGAGCGGGTGCGCAAGTGCGTCAGGCTGCGCACCGGCAACCTGCTCGACCCCAGCCTGTTCGCCGGCGAGCCCAGCTACGACTTCATCTTCTGCCGCAACCTGCTGATCTATTTCGACCGCCCGACCCAGGTGCGCGTGCTGGAGCTGCTCAAGCGCCAGTTGCAGCAAGGCGGCACACTGTTCATCGGCCCCGCCGAGGCCAGCCTGGCCAGCCAGAACGGTTTGCAGGCGCTGGGCCGCCAGCAGACCTTCGCCTTTCGCATGGCGGCGGCTCAACCGCTCATAAGCATGCCGACGCGCGCATCCGCCAGCCGTACGCGCCCAACGGCGGTCATACCGACGCGCGCCGTCCAGCCGAACAGGCCACGCTCCGCGAGCAGAGCGCTGGGCGCAGCGGCGCCACAGGTGCAGGCAGTGGATATCTGGAGCGAAGTCGCCCACCTGGCCAACGCTGGCCGTATCGACGAGGCGCGCCAGCGCAGCGAAGAGCATTTGCAGCAAAACGGTCCCAGCGCCGCCGCCTATTACTGGCTGGGTCTGCTCTGCGACGCGGCAGGCCAGGGCGACCAGGCCTGCGCCTACTACCGCAAGGCGATCTATCTCGAACCGCAACACCGCGAGGCACTCACCCATCTGGCCGCGCACCTGGAAGCGCAAGGCGATCAGACCGGCGCACAGCGCCTGTATCGACGCGCGCAGAACCCCGAGGTAGGCGAACGTGACTGATCAGGATCTGCTGCACAGCCAAACAGCCGTGGACGACTGCTGGAATCGCATCGGCGTGTTCGGCGACAAGCGCTGCCCGCAGCTGGAGCGGCATATCCATTGCCGCAACTGCGAGGTTTACGGCGCAGCGGCCATCGCCCTGCTCGACCGCTACGGCAGTGCACTGGAACGTGGCGATGACGACTACGCCCAGAGCGGGCCCGAGGAAGTTCAGGGCGCGCAGCGCTCACTGCTGATCTTCCGTCTTGGCGAGCAATGGCTGGCCATCGCCACGCACTGCCTGGCCGAGGTGATGCCGGTATCGCCGATCCACGTGCTGCCGCACCGTAACAGCCGTGGCCTGTTGGGCGTGACCAACGTACGCGGCACCCTGGTCGCCTGCCTGTCGCTGGCCGAACTGCTCGATCTCGACACGCAGCAGGATGCGCGCCGTGGCGAGCGACGGGTGATTCCGCGCATGCTGATTCTGGAGAGCGACAGCGGCCCACTGGTGACGCCGGTGGATGAGGTCAGCGGCATTCAGCGCATCCCCGTGGCGCGCATCAGCAATGCCAAGCACGACGACAAACGCACCATCAGCCGCTTCACTGCGGGTGTCCTGCAATGGCAGGAGCAGAGCATTACCCTGCTCGACGACGAACAGTTGCTGCAAACCATGATCGGGAGCCTCGCGTGACACCGGACCAGATGAGGGACGCATCGCTGCTCGACCTGTTCCGGCTGGAGGCCGAGGCGCAGAAGCAGGTGCTCGATACCGGCCTGCTGATTCTCGAACGGGACCCGACCAACGCCGGCCAGCTGGAAGCCTGCATGCGCGCCGCGCACTCGCTCAAGGGCGCGGCACGCATCGTCGGCCTTGACAATGGCGTGCAGGTCGCCCACGCCATGGAGGACTTGCTGGTCGCCGCCCAGGAAGGCCTGCTGCGCCTGCTACCCGATCATATCGACGCCCTGCTGCAAGGCTCCGACCTGCTCCTGCGCATCGGCCAGGCACAGCAGGACGCCGAGCTGGACGCGCGGGTGGAAACTGTCACCACACGCCTGCAGGTGCTGCTTGGCAATGCCGTGCCAGCACTGCGCGTGCAGCCTGGCGACAGCGCCCCGCTTGCCGCCGACGCCCCCCCGGCCAGCCCGCACGAAACGCCCATGGTGACCGGCCCGCAGCCAGCCGAGCCCGTGGCCGACGAACGCATCAGTCGCGTATTGCGGGTGTCGGCCGAACGCTTCGACCACCTGATCGACCTGTCCGGCAAATCGCTGGTGGAATTCCAGCGCACCAAGCCGCTGAACGATTCGCTGCATCGCCTCAAGCGCCAGCAGGAGTCGGCACGGCGCACCCTGGAGACGTTGCGCGAGCATCTACTGGGGACCGCGCTGGACGCCTCCGCCCAGGCGCTGTTCGCCGAGAGCCGCAACCTGTTGATCGAATGCCAGCAACAGCTGCAGGCCCATCAGGAACTGTTCGACGACTTCGTCTGGTACGGCGGGCAACGCACGCAGCAGCTGTACGACCTGGCCCTGGCCTCGCGCATGCGCCCGTTCGCCGATGTGCTGAGCGGGCACACGCGCATGCTGCGTGACCTCGGTCGCTCGCTGGGCAAACAGGTGCGCCTGGAGATCGAGGGCGACAACACCCAGGTCGACCGCGACGTGCTGGAGCGCCTGGAAGCTCCCCTGACGCACCTGCTGCGCAACGCCGTCGACCACGGTATCGAGCCACCGGCGCTGCGCGCCCGCAAGGGCAAACCGGAAGAAGGCGTGGTGCAACTGCGCGCACGTCATCATGCCGGCATGCTGGTGCTGGAAGTCAGTGACGACGGCGCCGGCATCGACCTCGAGCGCGTCGCCGAGGCGGTGGTCAAGCGTCGTTTCGCCACTGCCGAGCAGGTCGAGCAGATGACCGAGGAAGAGCTGCTGGCCTTCCTCTTCCTGCCTGGTTTCAGCATGAGCCAGCAGGTCACCGAGGTTTCCGGTCGTGGCGTCGGCCTCGACGTGGTGCAACACGAGATTCGCCGCATGCGCGGCAATGTGCGCCTGCTGCAGAACCCGGATCAGGGCTGCCTGTTCCACCTCGAACTGCCGCTGACGCTCTCGGTGGTGCGCGCGCTGGTGGTGACCATCGGCGGCGAGGCCTATGCCTTCCCGCTGGCGCAGATCGAACGCATGCTGCGCCTGCCGCGCAGCGCCATCGTCCAGCTCGAGGGGCGTCAGCACTTCTGGCTGGAGGACGAGCACGTCGGCCTGATCTCCGCCGCACAGCTGCTGCAATGCAACGAGAAACTGGATGACGATGACAGCATTCCCATCGTGCTGATTCGTGACCGCGAGCACTACCACGGCCTGGCGGTCGAAGCCTTCCTCGGCGAGTTCACCCTGGTGCTGATGCCGCTCGATGGGCGCCTGGGCAAGGTGCGCGACGTCGCGGCCGGCGCCCTGTTGCACGACGGCACGCCGGTGCTGATCCTGGATGTCGACGACCTGCTCAACTCGGTGGGCAAGTTGCTCGGCACCGGCCACCTGGAGCGCGTCGACCATGCCAGCCATGCGCGCCAGGCTGTCAGCAAGCGCGTGCTGGTGGTGGATGACTCGCTCACCGTGCGCGAACTGGAGCGCAAACTGCTGCTCAGCCGCGGCTATCAGGTGTCGGTCGCCGTGGATGGCATGGACGGCTGGAACGCCCTGCGCGCCGAAACCTTCGACCTGCTGATCACCGATATCGACATGCCGCGCATGGACGGCATCGAGCTGGTCACGCACGTGCGCCAGGACCCTCGCCTGCGCTCGCTGCCGGTCATGGTGGTGTCGTACAAGGACCGCGAAGAGGATCGTCGTCGCGGCCTGGAGGCCGGCGCCGATTATTACCTGGCCAAGGCCAGCTTCCATGACGAAGCGCTACTGGACGCCGTACAAACCCTGATCGGTGAGGCCCGCGAATGAGGATCGCCATTGCCAACGACATGCCCCTGGCAGTCGAAGCCCTGCGCCGTGCCCTGGCGGCCGAGCCCGAGTATCAGCTGATCTGGGTTGCCAGCAACGGCAAGGAGGCGGTCAGCCGCTGCCGCGACGACCTGCCCGATCTGCTGCTGATGGACATGCTCATGCCCGGCATGGACGGCGTGGAAGCGACCCGGCGGATCATGCACGACACGCCCTGCGCCATCCTCATCGTCACCTCGGACGTCGAGCGCAACATGTCGCGGGTCTTCGACGCCATGGGTGCCGGCGCGCTGGATGTGGTTGCCGCGCCGTCGCTTGGCCCGCAACAGGTGCTCGATGCCGCGACGGTAAGACGCAAGATCCACAACATCGCCTGGATGATCGGCCACAAGACCTCGCGCTCGGTCAAACCGACCCCCGTGCGCAGCGCCGACAACCGTGGCAAGCGCCTGGTGGCCATCGGCGCATCGGCTGGCGGCCCGGCTTCGCTGGTGGAGCTGCTGCGGCAGATCCCGCCGGATTTTCCCGCCAGCATCGTGCTGGTGCAGCACGTCGACGAAGTCTTCGCGGCCGGCATGGCCCAGTGGCTCGGCAGCGAGTCGCACATGCCGGTGCGCCTGGCCCGGGAGGGCGAAGTGCTGCAACCGGCCACCGTGCTCCTGGCCGGTACCAACAATCACCTGTACCTGGCGCCGGAGGGGCGCCTGGTGTACCGACGCGAGCCGACCGATCAGGTCTACCGGCCCTCTATAGATGTATTCTTCGAGAGCGTGGCCACCTATTGGCGAGGTGATGCAATTGGCGTGCTGCTGACGGGTATGGGGCGCGATGGTGCCAGGGGCCTGAAGCTGATGCGCGAACGCGGCTTTCATACCATCGCCCAGGACCAGGCCAGCAGCGCCGTCTACGGTATGCCCAAGGCCGCTGTGGCTCTGGGCGCCGCTGCAGAAGTGCTGCCGCTGGACAGAATTGCGGCGCGTCTGCTCGAGCGCCTGGGCTGAGAACGCCAACCCGCGGCCAAAGCAGCCGCGCAACCTACCAAGACAAAGGCGGAGACGCACTTATGCAACGGCCTCAAGGGAACTCCAATCATCATTACGGCCTGCCCGACTACTCGATGATGGTGCTGCTGGTCGATGACCAGGCCATGATCGGCGAGGCCGTAAGGCGTGCGCTGAGCGAAGAGAGCGACATCGATTTCCACTTCTGCTCCGACCCGCATCAGGCGCTGAGCGTGGCTCAGCAGATCAAGCCGACGGTTATCCTGCAGGACCTGATCATGCCCGGCGTCGACGGCATCGAACTGCTCGCCCAGTACCGTGCGGCGCCCGGCCTGCGCGACGTGCCGATCATCGTGCTGTCGACCAAGGAAGACCCCAAGGTCAAGAGCGCAGCCTTCACCGCCGGGGCCAACGATTACCTGGTCAAGCTGCCGGACGTGATCGAGTTGCTCGCACGCATTCGCTACCACTCGCGCTCCTACCTGACCATGCTGCAGCGCGACGAGGCCTACCGCGCCCTGCGCGAAAGCCAGCAGCAATTGCTCGACACCAACCTGGTGCTGCAGCGCCTGATCAAGTCCGACGGCCTCACCGGCCTGGCCAACCGCCGCTACTTCGACGAGTCCCTGGAAATCGAATGGAGCCGCGCCTTGCGTGACCAGAGCGAACTGTCGCTGCTGATGATCGACGTCGACTACTTCAAGGCCTACAACGACCAGCACGGCCACGTCGCCGGCGATGAAGTGTTGCGCCGCGTCGGTGAGTCGCTGCGCGGCAGTTGCACGCGCGCCTCGGATCTGGCCGCACGCTACGGTGGCGAAGAGTTTGCCGTGATAATGCCCGGCACCGCCGCCGGCGGCGCGCGTCTGCAGGCAGAAAAGATCCGCCGCGCGGTGGAGGCGATGGGTATCCCTCACGACCTGCCCAAAACCGGCTCGCCAATCAGTGTCAGCATCGGTATCGCCACCATCCGCCCCTCAGCGGAACATGACCCGCTGAGCCTGGTGATCAAGGCCGATGAAGGCCTGTACCTGGCCAAGCACAGCGGCCGCAACCAGGTGGCGCAGGCTGGCGAGAACAGCTAAAGCGCAGGGCGATAATCGCCCACTTTGCAAGCCCCCTTCGGTCTTGCCGAAATCTTCCACAACCCTTGATTTTACTGAGCCTGACGCCCTGACCGAGGGCGCCAGGCTTCTTCTTGCGCGCTTACCCAGCGACCACCGAATTGACTGAATTAACCAGTTAGTACATTTTTCTCGCAGTCACGTCACAACAACAAGAGACAGCCCATGACGCCCTGCATTCTTGTACTCAATGGCCCCAATCTGAACCTGCTTGGAACCCGCGAACCGGCTACCTATGGCCATGAAACCCTGGCCGACATTTCCCGGCTTTGCGCCGAAACTGCCACCGAACACGGCTTGAAGATCGAGTTTCGCCAGACCAACCATGAGGGCGAACTGCTCGACTGGATTCATGCCGCGCGCGGGCGCTGCGCCGGCATCCTGATCAATCCGGCAGCCTGGACTCACACGTCGGTGGCCATCCGCGATGCCCTGGTGGCCAGCGAACTGCCGGTCATCGAGGTGCATCTGTCCAACGTGCACAAGCGTGAGCCGTTCCGTCATCACTCCTTCGTCTCGCCGATCGCCGTCGGTGTCATTTGTGGGCTCGGCAGTCAGGGTTACCGACTGGGCCTGCAGTACTTCGCTCAATCGCTCAAGGGTTAAGACCATGTCCTCCGTTACCAGCGGCATTCTCGCCGGCCTCATTGGCAAAGGCATTCAGGCTTCGCGCACGCCCGCCATGCACGAACGCGAAGGCGATGCGCAGGGGCTGCGCTACCTCTACCGCCTGATCGACCTCGACCAGTTGGGCCTCGACCTCGATGCGCTGCCGAGCCTGCTCGATGCGGCGCAGCACATGGGCTTTACCGGTCTCAACATCACCTTCCCGGCCAAGCAGGCGATCATCCCGCTGCTCGACGAGCTGTCGAGCGAGGCCCGAGGCATTGGCGCGGTGAACACCGTGGTGCTCAAGGACGGCAAGCGTGTCGGCCACAACACCGATTGCCTGGGCTTCGCCGAGGGCTTGCGCCGTGGCCTGCCCAACGTGACTCGCCGTCGCGTGGTGCAGATGGGCGCAGGCGGTGCCGGCGCAGCCGTGGCCCACGCCCTGCTCGCCGAAGGCGTCGAACGCCTGTGCATCTTCGAGGTGGAGCCCGGCCGCGCCCAGGCCCTGGCGGACAATCTCAACGCTCACTTTGGCGCCGAGCGCGCCATCGCGGGCGAAGACCTGGCAGGTGAAGTCGCCGCTGCCGACGGGCTGGTCAACACAACGCCGGTGGGCATGGCCAAACTGCCGGGCACACCGCTGCCGATGGAGCTGCTGCATGCCGGGCTGTGGGTCGCCGAGATCATCTACTTCCCGCTGGAAACCGAACTGCTGCGCCACGCCCGCGCCCTTGGCTGCCGCACGCTGGATGGCGGCACCATGGCGGTGTTCCAGGCGGTCAAGGCGTTCGAACTGTTCAGTGGCCGCCCGGCCGATGCCGAACGCATGCAGGCGCACTTCGCCAGTTTCTGAGCACACTCATGCAAAATGGGCCCTGGCAGCGACAACGCGGCAAGGGCCCTTTTCATATCCGCACCGATCTTCAGCCCTGGATATAACGCAGCACCGCCTCGCAGATCATCGCCTTGTGTCGCTGCTTGACCTGCTCGTCGGGCAGATCGATCTGGAAGATCTCGCCAAAGGTGTGGCGGTTGGACACCCGGTAGAAACAGAACGAACTGATCAGCAGGTGTACATCGAGCACATCGATACCGGGGCGGAACACGCCCTCTTGCTCGCCGCGACGCAGGGTCTTGCCGAGGGTATCGAGCACCACGTTGCTCATCTGGCGGATGACCGGCGACTGCTTGACGTACTCGCCGTAGTGGATGTTCTCGATGCTGACGATGCGCACGAAGTCGACGTTGCGGTCATGGTGATCGAAGGTGAACTCCACCAGCCGACGGATCGCCAGCACCGGCGGCAAGGAGGCCAGATCGAGGCGACTCTCGGTGCCGCGGATATCACCGTAGAGTTTGACCAGCACCTCGAGATAGAGCTGTTCCTTGCTGCCGAAGTAGTAGTAGATCATCCGTTTCGAGGTCGCGGTGCGCTCGGCGATGGCGTCCACGCGGGCGCCGGAAAGGCCCTGCTGAACGAACTCCGTGATGGCGGCCTGGAGAATGCTCTCGCGCGTTTTTTCCGGGTTGTTCTTACGTACCTTGCGCACCACCTCGAGAGGTTCAGTGGTCAGGTTGGCAACGGCTTCGGTCATACGGCAATGGTCTTTTTTATAAGTATTGGTAATACGGAGTATGGCAGGCCGGGTAGCGGTAACCGAGCAGGTTGCCGCCTCGACCGAGTTACAGCCGCGGCCGCTTCAAGCCACCGCTGCGCGCCTTGGCCATGGCCGCCAGGCGCACCGCTACGTTGGCCGCGCCATAGCCCACGTAGCCGCCCTTGCGCTGAATGATTTCGAAGAAGAAGCGCTCCTCGAACGGCTCGGTGTAGACGTGGAACAACTCGCCACCCTGGGCATCACGATCATAGAGCACGTTGTAGTACGCCAGCTCGCTGAGGAACTCGTCGTCGAAATCGAAGCGCGCGGCCAGATCATCGTAGTAGTTCAGCGGAATTTCCAGTAGCGGCACACCCGCTTCCTTGGCCCGCGCCACTTCGGCGAAGATGTCTTCGCAGGAAAACGCGATGTGGTGCACGCCGGAGCCCTGATAGCTGGACAGAGCATGGGCAATGGCGGTGTTGCGGTTCTCCGAGATGTTCAGCGGCAGGCGGATCGAACTGCAACGGCTGCGAATCGCGCGGCTTTTCACCAGGCCGTAAGGATCGGGCAGGACCACTTCGTCGTCGGCCTCGAAATCCAGCAGGCTCTTGTAGAACAGCACCCAACTGTCCAACGACTCGGCCGGCAGTGCCAGCGCCATGTGATCGATGCGCTGCAGACCACCACTGGCCTCGGCCGTCTGATTCAGACTGAAGTCGGTGTCATAAATGGTCTGCCCTGCTCCCGCCTGCTCCACCAGATAGATCAGGCTGCCATCGGGAGCGCGCACTGCCGGCACCTCCCTCTCGTTGGGGCCGACCAGGCCACGATAGGGCTGGCCCCGATAGTCGCAGGCGCGCTGCAACGCCGCGGCGCCATCCTTCACCCGCAGCGCGGTGGCACACAGCGACGGGCCGTGCGACTCGAAGAAGTTGTGCGCGAAAGAATAGGGTTCGGCGTTGAGCACGATATTGATATCGCCCTGACGCAGCAGGCTAACGCTCTTGGAGCGATGCTGGCCGGCATGGGCAAAGCCCAGTCGCTCCAGCCAGCCGGACAGACGCGCGCCGACGGCCTCGTCGACGGCGAACTCGAGAAACTCCACGCCGTCGTAGCGGTGTGCCGCAGGCGGGGTGAAGAGCACGCCCGGCTCGATCTGATGGCCCTCTTTCTCGAGACGCTTGTGGGTCTTTTCCTCGAGATAGAGCAGCGAGCGCAGACCATCGGCCGCATTCTGCCGTGGCGGCGCGGCACGGAAACCATCGTTGAAGATTTCCAGCGACAGCGGACCGCGATAGCCGGTACGCAGGATCGGCGCGAGGAAACCGGCCAGATCGAATTCGCCCTGCCCAGGGAAGCAGCGGAAATGGCGGCTCCACTCCAGCACGTCCATGGCCAGGATCGGTGCATCGGCCATCTGCACGAAGAAGATCTTGTCGCCGGGGATATCGGCGATGGCTGCGGGATCGCCCTTGAGCGACAGCGTATGGAAACTGTCGAGGATCACCCCGACGGCCGGGTGATCGGCCTGGCGCACCAGATTCCATACCTGCTGATAGGTATTGACGTGACGGCCCCAGGCCAAGGCCTCGTATCCAATTCGCAGGCCGCGCGCACCAGCGCGCTCGCCCAACAGGCGCAGGTCGTCGATAAGGATTTCATCGTCGCCCAGCGAGTCGGCCGCGACGTTGCTGCACACCAGCACCAGGTCGGTGCCCAGTTCCTGCATCAGGTCGAACTTGCGCTCGGCACGGTCGATGTTGCGCTGCAGGCGGTCGCGGCGGCAGCCTTCGAAGTCGCGAAATGGCTGGAACAGGGTGATGGCGATGCCGAGGTCGGCGCAGCGCTTGCGAATTTCGCTGGGGCTGCCGTCGTAGTAGAGCAGGTCGTTCTCGAAGATTTCCACACCGTCGAAGCCGGCGGCAGCAATGGCTTCGAGCTTCTCGGGCAGGGTACCGCTGAGGGAAACGGTGGCAATTGAACGCTGCATAGACGGCTCCGGGCTGAGGCGGCGCCGTGGCGGGCAAAGTGAGGGAGGCGAGACGCGCTCATGAGCCCTCACTCGGCCGGTTGGTCGGCGCTCATGGATTGTTCGTAGCCTGGATTATTGGCAGGGTCGGGGAGATCAGCAATTCAAAATGAACGAACTGGTTAGTTTTCCGTTCGATAATCGAACATCATCACTTCCGGGGCTGTTTCCGGTTCTGCCAGGCAGCCGCCAAACCGCTCAGGCAGATGATGAGAATACCGATCATCGCCGTGGTATCCGGCTTGTGCTGGAACACCAGCAGCCCCAGCAGCCCGGCGAAGACGATCTGCACGTAGCCGAACGGCGCCAGCAAAGCCGGCGCGGCATGGCGGAAGGCGTGGGTCAGCAGCAGGTGCGCGGCCATGCCACAGCCGCCCAGCGCCAGCATCATCAGACCGTGCGTGAGGCTCGGTACATGCCAGAAGAACGGCACCAGCAGACTCATCACCAGCGTGTTGACCAGGCCGGCGAAGAAGTTGCTGGTGGTCGCGCTGTCCACTTCACTGAGACGCCGGGTGAGGATCTGATAGCAGCTGAAACACAACGCCGCACTCAGCGGCAACAGCACAGCCGGGGTAAACAGGCTGCCGCCCGGATGCACGATGATCAGGACCCCGACGAAGCCGACGATCACCGCAGCCCACTGGCCCGCGCTGACGCGTTCACCGAGCAAGGGCACCGATAGCGCCGTGACCAGCAGCGGCGCCAGAAAGATCACCGAGGTCGCCTCGGCCAGCGGGATGAACATCAGCCCCGTGGTGAACAGCAGGCTCACGCCCAGCAGGCACAGCGCCCGCAGCACCTGCAGGCCAGGCCGCTTGGTACGCAGCACGCGCAAGCCGGATTGCGGCAGGAAGATGCCGGCCATCAGCAAGGTGTGCACCAGGTAGCGCGCCCAGACGATGAGGATGATCGGATAGAAACCCGACAGGTATTTGGACATGGCATCGTGACTGGCGAACAGGAAGGTCGCCAGCACCATCAGGCCGATCCCCTTGAGCGGGTGATTGGCGCCGGACAATGGAGTGAGACTCATGAAATACCCGGAAGGCGGACTCGCCGCAAAAAGATAGCAAGACAACTAACTATACAGACCACGACGGACCAACGCCTACCTCCACTGCGGCAGGCGCTGACTCCATCACGACTGACGGTCGAGCAACTGCCGGGTCTTCTCCAGCGCCATGCGGGCTCGCTGCAATGCGCTGACACCCTGCTCCATCAGTTGCCGGGTCGGAATTTCCAGGCTCAGCGGGATGTTTGTCGGCAGGGTTCGCAGCAAGCCGAGCAGATCGCAGTCGCCTTCGCCGGGGAAGCGCCGTTCATTACGCGCCTGCCGCAGGATTTCGTCCATGTCCTGCGGGCGCGGCCCGGCCACATCGCACAACTGAGCGTAGCGCAGACGCTCGGCGGGCACCGCCGCCAGATCCTGCAGGCGTGAGCCAGAACGGTCGAAGTGGAAAGCATCGACCAGCACGCAGCCATTGGCTCGCCCCGCCGCAGCGACGATACGCGCCGCCTGGGTCAGGTCGCGGGCGTTGGTCCAGGGCATGAATTCCAGGTGCGGGTGCAGGCCGTACTGCGCGGACAGATCACAGAGCGCAGCGAAGTTGTCGGTCTGCCGCGCTTCGTCTGGATCATTGCCGGCCACCAGCAGTTCGCTGGCACCGCACTCGGCGCCTACGGCGAGGATGGCCTCGAAGTCGCTGACGCGGGTTTGCGCCTTCAGGCGCAGGATTTCCACGTCGAGGACCTGGATGCCGGTATCGCGCAAACGCTTCAGGGTCTGCGCACGCAGGGCGGCATCGGCCACCAGCGGAAAGTGATGCTCTTCCGGCGTAGCCGGCACCAGGCGCAGGCCAACGTGGCTGTAGCCGGCACGCGCCGCCACCTCGACCATCTCTGGTGGCGACAGCTCGAGCACGGTCAGGGCGGCCAGGGAAAGAATACGTTCGCTCATGATGACTCTCTGCTCAGAGGGTTTCGGGGACGCAGGCCTGGCCACTTTCCGCCGCCAGGCGGATGGCCTCGACCAGCGCCAGGGTGCGACCGGCATCGGCAGCGCTGACCAGCGGCTTAACCTGGCCACGGGCGACCTGGACGAAATGCTGCAACTGGCGGTACAGGGCCTCGCCTGCGTCGAAGTGCTCCTGCACCTGCTGCAGCGGCTGGTGCCAGCCAGCGCCCGCCTCGCCGTAATGCCAGCGCTTGAGCTGCGGAATGCTCAGGGCGCCTCGGGTGCCGGCGAGCAAGTAACAGGGCTGATCGGCCTGATGCGGGTAGACCGGGTTCTCGCCGGAATCCAGCTCCCAGCTCCAGGGCGCAGCGACCGCATCGGAACCGGTCAGGCTGCCCAACGCGCCACCTTCGAACTGCAGCAGCACCGCCGCGCTGTCCTCGTTGGCGAAACCGCGTACGCCATTGCTGGTGATGGCTTGCACCTGACGCACTTCACCACACAGATGGCGCAGCAGATCGAGGTCATGAATCAGATTGGTCAGCAGCATTCCGGCACCGGCTTCGCGGCGCCAGGCGATGTCGTAGTAACTATCGGGTTTCTGCACCTGCCACAGCGCAGTCACCGTGGTCAGTCGGCCCAGAGCGCCCGCTTCGATCAACTCGCGGGCACGGGCGATCAGCGGATTGTGCCGGCGATGATGCCCCACCAGCACCGGCACGCCACTGCGTTCGCTGGCCGCAACCAGCTCGCGAACCTCGTCCAGGTGGATGCCCACCGGTTTTTCCAGCAGCACCGGCACGCCCGCTGCAATGCAGTCGAGCGCCGTACTGACATGCAGCGCATTGGGGTTGGCAACGATCACTGCTTCAGGCCGAACCTGCTCCAGCATCTGCTGGTGATCGGCGAAACAAGGCACGCCGCATTGCGCCGCAAACTCGGCGGCCTGAGGGCCGGGATCGGCGATGGCACAGAGTTGCGCTTCGGCCAGATTCTGCAGGTGCTGGTGGTGCTGACGGCCCATGACACCAGCGCCGATCAGGGCAATACGCAGGGGGGAAATCACGCGTTGATCCTCTTTTTGTCGTATTTGCGCGGGCGCTGCCTGGGAGGTCCTGCAGCGCCTCTTTTTTAATTTAGAACTCAGTTCCAGAAAAATCGCAAGCGCGAATTGGGACTAACGGATTGCCCTTGATCGGAAGTCGGCGAGAGGAAGAAGTTGAAGCCGGTGCGCGCGGCGCACCCTACAAGCTAGTCGCATCAACCGATGCATTGCGCCCGTGCCGACTCAGTACGTAGGGTGCGCCGTGCGCACCAGAACCGACGGAAGCATCGGATTCGGCATCAGTCCGCAGATTACCTGCCGGCGCGACGGAGCCACGAAGGGCGCTGATTCGCGGCTGAAGCGGAGTGCCGCCCAGCCGCTCCTACGATGAGGTGGGCGTGCCGCTCTCCAAGCGATCAGTACCGTAGGGTGCGCCGTGCGCACCAGAACCGACGGAAGCATCGGATCCGGCATCAGCCCGCAGATCAGCTGCAGGCGCGACGGTGCCACGAAGGACGCTGATTCGCGGCTGAAGCCGCTCCCACGGTGAGCTGGGCGTGCCGCTTGCTAACCGATCAGGCGAACAGCTCGGAGGCCGGGCTCGCAGCGGACAACTCGTCGGCAGTTTCGTAGGGTGCGCCGCGCGCACCGGAACCAGCAGAGGAATCGGATTTGGCAGACCGTAGGAGCGGCTTCAGCCGCGAAGGGTGCTGATTCGCGGCTAAAGCCGCTCCTACACGGGCTGGGCGTGTCGCTTGCTACCTGTTCAGGCGAACAGTTCGGAAGCAGGGCTGGCGGCGGACAGCTCGGCAGCGGCGGCCAGCAGCTCAGGCGCCAATTGCTCGATACGCGTCAGAGGCATACGAGCACTGGGCCCGGCAATGCTGAGCACGCCGATTACCCGTTCCTCGACGGGGTGACGCACCACCGCGGCCAGCGCAGCGGTACCCAGCGACGAACTTTCCATCACCCAGGCGTATCCCTGCTGCCGCGCCAGGATCAGGCGCTGCAGCAGTTCCTGTTGGTTATGCGGCGCATTGGGGCCGAAGTCGGCAGGATCGGCGATGCCCTGCCGCGCCACCAACGCCAGAGCCTCTGCGTCGCTCATGCTGGCCAGCCAGGCATGCCCGGAGGCGGTGTAGAACAGCGGTGCGTCACGTCCCATGTCCGGGTCGTAACGCAGACCGGAGCGAGCCCCCTGGCTCTTGGCGATCCAGGTCTGGCGCTCGCCCTCGATCACGCCCAGGCGCACCAGCTCGCCGCTGGTTTCAGCCAGCCCATCGAGAATCGGCTGCACCACGTCGGCGCCGCTGTTGGCCAGATAGCGAAAACCCAGCGCTACCAGTTTGGTCGAGAGCCGATAGCGACTGGTGAGCGCATCCTGGCGCACATAGCCCAGACGCATCAGCTCGGCGAGCATGCGATGCGTGGCGCTCTTGGGAATATCCAGCTCATCGGCCAGGGCCTGCATCTGCATGCCACGGGCATCGCGAGTGAGGCTTTCGAGAAGGCTGAGCGCGCGTTCGATCTGACTGCCGGCCATGAGAATGTCCTGAAAAATTTGCGCCGATTCTAAGAGACAAGCGCCCGGTGACGCGAGCCAGACCGGCGCCTGCCTCTGGATGCTGGGCCACGGACGCGCGATACTGCCAGCGCGACGCACAATGTACTAACCGGTTCGTTCTTGTTCGGTTATCGAACAAAACCCCGTTTAGCGAATTGAAATGGCCAGCCTGGTCGGCCCACTATTCCTACCACGCCTGAAATCGAAGTGATCTTCTGCCTGGTGCATCACGCTTCGAATGTTTCAGCAGCCAATAAATATAAGAAGGTCAATTGTCATGTCACAGCCTATGCACCTGCGTGCCCCGGCCACCCCTGCCACAGCGAGGATCGCTCCTCGTCCGGCGCCCAGCTCGTTGCTCGACGACTGGTCTTCTCTATCCACTCTGGCCATGCCCGTCCTCGCCCCTGCCCATCAGGGCATGCGCAAGGTCTCCTGGCGGCGCCTGATCAGCGCGCTGACAGCCAAACGGCAGCCTGCGTGCGAATCCTGACCAGCCCCACCTCCTCCCCAACCCTGTCGGAGCGATAGCATGAACAAGACAGACAAGATGCTGGTCGGCGAGCGCACCTTCTGTGTCCTGCTGTTACTGGCCAGCCTGGTGGTGTTCTACCTGGCTTACCAGATTTCCGGTTTCTCCTCGATCAATTCCCCCGGAGCATTTCCCATCGGCGTCGCGCTGGTGATGATCCTCTCTGCGGTGAAGATCGGCGTCGAGCTGATCGGTAAGGCCAAACCCGACAGCAGCGGCTGGCTGGATGCCTTCCAGCAGTTTCGCGACACCCACTTCCCGCGCCGCACACTGGTCTTCGGCCTGCTGGCCGTGGCGTATCTGGCGGCGATCCAGTGGGTCAGTTTCTACGTCAGTACTTTCCTTTTTCTGGTGCTGTCGATCGTTTACCTGCGCAAAGGCCGCGTACTCAACGCCATCCTGATCGCAGCTGTGTTGCTGGTGCTGATCTATCTGCTGTTCAGCCTGGCGTTCAGCGTTTACCTGCCATAACGAGGCACCCGAGATGAGCGATACCCTTTCCTACCTGCTGATGGCCTGGAGCGATCCGCAGCTGCTGATGCTGACTGCGCTGGGCACCTTTGCCGGCATCTATATCGGCGCCATCCCGGGCCTGTCGGTGACCATGGCAGTGTCCATCCTGGTGTCCTTCACCTTCTCCTGGGAGGTCAACGATGCGCTGGCGCTGATCGTCGGTATCTTCATCGGCGGCGTTTACGGTGGCTCGCGCAGCGCCATCCTGCTGAACATCCCCGGCGCGCCCTCCTCGGTGGCCACGGCCTTCGACGGCTACCCGCTGGCACAACAGGGCGAAGCCGGTCGCGCCATCGGCCTGAGCACCGTGATGTCGGTGGTCGGCGGTATCGTCGGCACCATCATGCTCGCCAGCGCGGCACCGCTGATCGGCGAACTGGCCCTGCGCTTCGCCCCGCGCGACTACTTCCTGGTCGCCGCCATCGGCCTGCTGTTGGTCGGCAGCCTGGCCGAAGGCTCGCTGGCAAAAGGCATCTTCGCCGCCGGCCTGGGCGCGGTGATCGGCCTGGTCGGTATGGACCCGGTCACTGCGCAAGGGCGTTTCACCCTGGGCCAGGTCGAACTGATGGGCGGCATCCACTACGTGGTGCTGATGATTGGCCTGTTCGGCGTCGCCGAGGCCTTCTATCAACTGCATAACCTCGACAGCCCGGTAGTCCGCCAGAAGGTGGACAAGATCCTGCCGTCCTTCGCCATGGTGCTGAAATTCCTCCCGTTGTCGATCCGCACCTCGATCATTGGTGTCATCGTCGGCGTGCTGCCGGGCGTCGGCGGCGACATCGCGGCGCTGATGGCCTATGACCACGCCAAGCGCACCGTGAAAAATCCGTCCAGGCCGTTCGGCAAAGGTGCCTACGAAGGCCTGGTAGCCCCGGAAACCGCCAACAGCGCGGCGGTCGGTGGCGCCTACGTGCCGATGCTGACGCTGGGCATGCCCGGTGATGCAGTCACCGCAGTGATCATCGGCGCCCTGGTGGTGCATGGCCTCAATCCCGGCCCGATGCTGATGGTGGAAAACCCGCACATCTTCTACTTCACCGTCGGCAACCTGCTGCTGGCCAACGTGTTTCTGATGATCTTCGGCCTGATGGGCATCAAGCTCTTCGCCAAGTTCGTGGAAATGCCCAAGGCCGTGCTGATTCCACTGATCCTGGTGCTCTGCGTGGTCGGTACCTACTCGATCAACAGCAGCATGACCGAGGTGTACTGGATGCTCGGTTTCGGGGTACTCGGTTATCTGCTGAAGATCTTTGGCTTCCAGATGGGCCCGATCATCCTCGGCGCCATCCTCGGCCCACTGATGGACACCTCGTACCGCCAGGCCATGTCCTCGGCCGGTGACAACCCGGTGGAGCTGCTGCAAGGGCTGGTCACCAGCCCGCTGTCGCTGATCCTCAGCGCCGCGGTGGTGCTGATCCTGCTGGGCAACACCCCGCTGTTGAAGAAACTCAAGAGCAAGTTCAGCCCCGCTTCGGCGCGCGGCTGACACCCAGGTTCCAAGGCGTGCCCCGGCCGACAGGGGCTCACAACAACAACCGATGGAGAGTCTCCACATGTTCAAATCGCTACTGACTGGCGCCGCTCTCGGACTCAGCGCCCTCACCATGGCCCTGCCAGCCCACGCCGAATACCCCGAGCGCAGCATCCAGGCGGTCATTCCCTGGGGTGCAGGCGGCGCCACCGACAACGTCATGCGCAGCCTGACTCCGTACGTGGAGAAGGAACTGGGCGGCAAGTTCATCCTCAACAACCGCCCGGGTGGCACCGCCGTGATCGGCAGCACCCACGTCATGCAGCAGCGTCCGAACGGCTACACCGTCCTGCTCGGCGCCGAGAACCCGCAGCTCTACAAAGTGCTGAAACTCGCCGACTTCGATTACGCCGACTTCTACCCGGTCAACATCATCGGCCAGAACGTGGTGGTGATCGCCGCCAACGCCGACGCGCCGTTCAACAACATGGCCGAGCTGATGGCCGCAGCCAAGGCCAACCCGGACACCCTGCGCATGGGCTCCACCGGCGCCGGCGGCCTGCCGAGCACCGTCAGCGCGATGATCAACGCGGTGGACGAGCTGAAAGTGCGTGAAGTGACCTTCGGTGGCGACGGCCCCGGCATCACTGCACTGATGGGCAAGCACATCGACTTCATGCCCCTGAGCCTGGCCGCCGCCCGCGAACTGGTACGCAGCGGCAAGCTCAAGGCCCTGGCCGTGTTCGCCACCGAGGAAACCCCGGAACTGCCGGGCGTGGAGCCGATCACCAAGTCCCTGCCGGCCATCGCCGAGTACCTGCCGTGGGGCCCGTTCTGGGGCGCCTTCGTGCACAAGGACACCCCGGACGACGTCAAGCAGAAGCTGGTCGACGCCTACGCCAAGGCAGTTGCCAACCCCGAGTTCCAGGGCTTTTTGAAGAACTTCGGCGCGCAGAGCCTGAACCTCAACGGCGCCGAAGCTGAAGAGTTCCTCAAGCGCTGGCAGTCGGTCACCACCTGGTCGATGTACAAGGCCAAGGCCATCGAAATTTCCCCGGACTCGGTCGGCATCGCCAAGCCCTGACCTTCCCCAGCGGGTGCCTTCGGCGCCTGCCTCTCTTTCGCCTGCATTGCTGCTCAGCGATGCAGGCGAAATGCCTTGGGCGAGAGCCCGCTGCCACGTTTGAAGAAACGGGAAAAATAGCCCGGCTCGGAAAAACCCAGACTGTCTGAAATCTGGCTTACCGTCATGGTGGTGTACACCAGACAGCGCTTGGCCTCGAGCAACAGACGCTGATTGATCAGCTGCAACGCGGATTGCCCGGCCAGCCGCCGGCACAGCGCATTGAGGTGAGCGGCACTGATCCCCAGGCGCGAGGCGTAATGTTCGATCGGTAGATGCTCGCGAAAGTGCGCTTCGAGCAAGTGCACGAAGGCCTGCACATGCTCACGCCCTCGGCCATCGGCGGGCTCCTGCGCCTCGCTCCGCGCCAGTTGCCGGCGCGCGATGGCAACCAGCAGGACACTGATCAACGATTGCAGCATCAGCTCCCGCGCTGGCTCCAGACGGCCGTACTCCTGGCTGATCGATTCGAACAAGGCATCCAGATACCGGCGCTGCTCGCCAACCTCATAGCACATGGGGCTCTGCAAGCATTGCTGGCCCAGCGGCGCGGCCAGTTGCTCCACCAGAGGCCGCGCCAGGCTCAGCACGTAGCCCTGAACATCACGCGAGAAACGAAAGCCGTGCACGCACAGCGCCGGCACGACCTGCAGCGAAGCACTGCGCACCAGGCGCACCTGCCCCTCCACCTCCAGCTCGGCTTCACCTGACTGCACATAGAGCAACTGCAACAGATCAGCGTGACGGTGCGGTTTGATTTCCCAACCGTGCAACTGGCTGCGCTCTGGAATCGATTCGCAGTGGATAAGGTCGGGGGTTGGCCATTCGGCCGTCTCACCGTACAGCTTGAATACCGGCACCAGGGGAGCTTTCGAAGCAGTCATGAGCGGGCTCTTAAAATCATCGAAAAGTCCAAGAATCCTTTTCGATATTGCCTTCTAACCGAGCATGTATCCACAAAAAATACAGACCTGAGCCTGTGAATCGACATACAGCCGATCACGTACTGGAGAACAATAATGAACACTCAGGTCGCCATCATCGGCGCTGGCCCCTCCGGCCTGCTGCTCGGCCAACTGCTGCACAACGCCGGCATCGACAATGTCATCCTCGAACGCCAGAGCCCCGACTACGTGCTCGGCCGCATCCGCGCTGGCGTGCTCGAACAGGGCATGGTCGACCTGTTGCGCGAGGCCGGCGTGGCCGCGCGCATGGATCGCGAAGGCCTGCCGCACGATGGCTTCCAGCTGGCCTTCGATGGCCGCTGCGAGCGCATCGACCTCAAGGGGCTGACCGCTGGCAAGAGCGTGATGGTCTACGGCCAGACGGAAGT
>CAMPIF010000010.1 GCA_946886245.1 Ectopseudomonas composti
TTGGCGTGATCATGGGCTCCAAGTCCGATTGGTCCACCCTTAGCCACACCGCCGAGATGCTGGACAAGCTGGGCATTCCCCACGAGGTCAAGGTGGTCTCTGCCCACCGCACCCCGGATCTGCTGTTCCAGTACGCCGAAGAGGCAGAAGCACGCGGCATTCAGGTGATCATCGCCGGTGCCGGTGGCGCCGCTCACCTGCCGGGCATGTGCGCGGCCAAGACCCACCTGCCGGTACTCGGCGTGCCGGTGCAGTCGTCCATGCTCTCGGGCGTCGACTCGCTGCTGTCGATCGTGCAGATGCCGGCCGGTATTCCGGTCGCCACCCTGGCCATCGGCAAGGCTGGTGCAGTCAACGCCGCCCTGCTGGCCGCCAGCATCCTCGGTCACCAGCACCCGCAGTTTCACGCGGCGCTGAAGCAGTTCCGCCAGGAACAGACCGATACCGTGCTGAGCAACCCGGACCCGCGCGAGGCCTGAAGCCCATTCCATCAGGGGCTGCGACACGGTGCATGTGAACGCTGTCCGCTGCTCGGAATGCTCATTTACCGGCGTAAACTCCGCTTCCTGCGCTGCGGGCAGCGTTCAACTGCTTGGTCTCGCCACCTGCTGATAAAGGGGCTTTGTTATGAAAATAGGTGTGATCGGTGGCGGCCAGCTGGGCCGCATGATGGCCCTGGCGGGCACACCGCTGGGCATGAACTTCGCTTTCCTCGACCCCGCGCCGGACGCCTGCGCCCAGGCGCTCGGTGAGCATATCCGTGCCGACTACGGCGATCAGGACCACCTGCGTCAGCTGGCCGACGAGGTCGACCTGGTCACCTTCGAGTTCGAGAGCGTGCCGGCCGAAACCGTGGCCTTCCTCTCGCAGTTCGTGCCGGTTTACCCGAGCGCGCAAGCCCTGCGCATCGCCCGCGACCGCTGGTTCGAGAAGTCCATGTTCCGTGAGCTGGGTATTCCCACCCCGGAGTTCGCCGATATCCAGTCGCAGGCTGACCTCGACGCCGCCGTGGCCAGCATCGGCCTGCCGGCGGTGATGAAGACCCGCACCCTGGGCTACGACGGCAAGGGCCAGAAGGTGTTGCGCAAGCCCGAAGACGTCAGCGGCGCCTTCGCCGAACTGGGCAGCGTACCGTGCATCCTCGAAGGCTTCGTAGCCTTCACCGGCGAGGTGTCGCTGATCGCCGTGCGCGCCCGCGACGGCGAAACGCGCTTCTACCCGCTGGTGCACAACACCCACGACAGCGGCATCCTCGCCCTGTCCGTCGCCAGCAGCGATCACCCGCTGCAGGCCCTGGCCGAGGACTATGTCGGCCGCGTGCTGGACAAGCTCGATTACGTCGGCGTGCTGGCCTTCGAGTTCTTCGAGGTGGACGGCGGCCTCAAGGCCAACGAGATCGCACCGCGCGTGCACAACTCCGGGCACTGGACCATCGAAGGCGCCGAGTGCAGCCAGTTCGAGAACCACCTGCGCGCCGTCGCCGGCCTGCCGCTGGGCTCCACCGCCAAGCTGGGCGAAAGCGCCATGCTCAACTTCATCGGTTCGGTGCCCCCGGTGGACAAGGTGATCAGCATTGCCGATTGTCACCTGCACCACTACGGCAAGGCCTTCAAGGCCGGGCGCAAGGTCGGTCATGCCACCCTGCGGTGCGCCGATCACGCCAGCCTGGACGCGCGTATCGCCGACGTTCAGGCGCTGATCGCCGAAGACTGACAGGTCGATTCGCAGCTAGACTCTTGAACGACGGTGGTCGTTCAAGAGCCCCCCATGAAGCGTCTTCTTTCCTTACTGCCTCTACTGTTCACGCTGACCTGCGTTGGCGCGCAAGACGTGCTGCGCGTCGACTTTCGCGAACGGCCGCCAGAAATGCGTGCGGTCGACGGGCTGCCCAGCGGCCCGCTGATCAGCGTGCTGGAAACTGCCGCACACCGCATCGGGGTAGACCTGCAGTGGCGTGAAGCACCTTTTCTGCGCAGTCTCGACGACCTGCGCTCCGGACGAGTCGACCTGGTACCGCGTGTGCTGCGCATCGAACAGCGGCGCGAGTACATCCATTTCCTGCCCAGCATCGGCAATCAGCAACTGAATGTTCGCTTCGTCGTGCGCCCGGGGGAAGAAGCCAGACTGAGCCGCTACGAGGATCTGTACGATCTGTCTGTGGGCGTCAAACGCGGTACAGCCTATTTCGAGCCCTTCGACAGCGATGACCTGCTCGGTCGTGCCTATGCCAGCGACGACGCGCAGCTGGCCGCGATGTTCCGGGCCGGGCGCCTGGACAGCATCGCAGTGATCGACACCGTACCCATGGAAGCGCAATTCCAGGCGATTAACTTTCGCGACTACAGCTACGCGCACTACACACACCAGCAGGTACTGGGCAACCACTTCGGCGCATCGCTGAAACGCTACCAGAGCGACCGGCGCGAACTCTACGACCGCCTGGGTGCTGAGCTCGAACGCATGCGTGAGGAGGGCGAAGTCGCCCTGATCTACCACCGTTATGGCGTTCTGCCGCCAGGCGAGGCGAACTGATAGCACCTTGGCTTGTCCCATGACGAGCCAGCCGCACGAGCGGCACACATCAAGGAGACACGCCAATGGGCATTATCGGCACCATCTTCATCGGCCTGATCGTCGGGTTGATCGCACGTTTTATCAAACCCGGCGATGACAGCATGGGCTGGATCATGACCATCCTGCTCGGCATCGGCGGTTCCATTGCGGCCACCTACGGCGGCCAGGCGCTAGGCATCTACGAGGCCGGACAGGCCGCCGGTTTTATCGGTGCGGTGATCGGTGCCGTCGTTCTGCTGGTAATCTACGGCGCGATCAAGAAGGGCTGACAGGCCCTGCTCAGGAGCCGACCTGTCGGCTCCTCGTTCACGCCGCCACGAGATGCCATACCCCATGCGCCACCTGCTGCTCGCCCTGCTCTTCTGTACCGGCCTGGCCCACGCCGAACTGCCGGAAACCGACTGGCTCGACCTGATGCCCCCCGAAGACCGCAAGGCTCTTGAGGAAATGCCCGACATCAGTCACGACAGCCCCGAAGGCGACAGCACCTTCTACGGCGAAGGCGGCCTGCGTCAGCAGGACAAGAATCTGCCTGCGGTCATGTACTCCGCCAAGACCGTCGCCGCACTCGACGGCAAGGCCATCCGCCTGGGTGGTTACCCGGTGCCGCTGGAGAGCGACGAGAAAGGCAACAGCACGCTGTTCTTTCTGGTGCCCTACCCGGGCGCCTGCATCCATGTACCGCCACCGCCGCCCAATCAGCTGGTGCTGGTGCGCTATCCCAAGGGCATCGCGCTCGACGATATCTACGCGCCACTGTGGGTCAGCGGCGAGCTCAAGGTGGAGCAGGTCAGCAACGACCTGGCCGACGCTGCCTATGCCATGGAAGCGGGCGAAGTCCGCCTGGTAACTGACGAAGACCTCTACTGATCGCTCTGGAGCCCGCGCATGAAAGCTGCCGCCCTGCTATTGCTGTGCCTGCTGTCCACCGCTGCACTGGCCCTGGAGCCCGGCGAGCGCCTGGCGCCCTGGACGCTGCTGGATCAGCATGACGCACCCTATACGCTCAACGAGCAGACCCGCGTGCTGCTGGTGGCGCGCGACATGGACGGCGCCAAGCTGGTCAACGCCGCGCTCGAAGGCAAGCCAAAAGGTTATCTGAAGGAGCGCCGGGCGGTCTTTCTCGCCGATATCAGCCGCATGCCCAGGGTCATCGCCAGCCTCTTCGCCCTGCCGAAGATGCGCGACTACAACTACCGCATCCTCCTCGACCGCGATGCGCGCATTGCACCGCGCTATCCGGCCGGCGAGGGCGAAGTGCTGTGGCTGCAGCTCGATGGCCTGCAGATCGTCTCGCAGCAGGCTTTCACCCGCGCTGACGATCTGCGGCAAGCCCTGGAGGCACCAGCAGGCACTGTCAGGCCGTGAAGCCAACCGCCTTTCGTAGGGGCCCCGCACCGGGGGTGAAGCTTCTCAAGTGCGCGTCGCCCCTGCAGGTCAGATGTATCGGCACTGACTGTTAGCCCGTCAGCTCACTCGAAATACGCAGCTCCAGGCGATGCCGTTCATCCGGTTTCAGCTGCACGACATCCTCCAGCACATTGGCCGTTTCGATGCACAGCATGTTCTGCCAGGCGTCATCGGGAAACTGCGAGAGGCGCCTGGCCTTGTCGACCCACGGATTCCACAGCACGGCCGAGCGTGAACCACGGGCATCCAGATGGATGCGCCGGCCCCAGCCGGGGTCGATGATACTGAGCCGCGCGGGCGTATCGAGGTAGATGCGATCGGTCTCGGTGCTGAATCCCAGCTCGCTCTGCTGACGCAGTTCCTGCCAGTCCTGCAGGGTGTCGAGGTAGCGGCAGGCCTGCAGCCCCTCGACATGGACCTGGCGCACGTCGCTGACGGCGAAGTAGCTGTGCAGTGCCTGGCTCAGGGTGAGCGGCGTGTCACCGCGGTTATGGGTTTCCAGGCTCATGCTGAGGTCGTTCGCCAGACGCACGACGAAGGTCAGGCTGGCATCCCTCGGCCAACCCTCCAGTGGCTGATTGCGCGTGTCGTAGGCAAAGCGCAGGGTGACGGACTGGTCTTCCTCGTCGATGCCCAGCAACTCCCAGTCCAGCGTCCTCACCAGGCCGTGGGCCGGCGCCTGCTCCTGATGATAGTGCGCTTGCACGGCCGGCGGATTGCGCCGCAGGTCACCGAACCAGGGCCAGCACACCGGCACACCACCACGCACGCTTTGGCCACGCTGGTAGACCGCATCCGGGCTCAGCCAGATCAGCGGCGGCTGCTCGCCCTGCTGGTAACCGAGAATCTGCGCACCCTGCTGGGCCACCAGCAATTCGCTGTCGGCGGCACGGATGCGCCAGCAGACCAGTTGATCCAGTTCCACACGTTCGACTTGGGCGGTGCTCATGGCGACCTCTCGTTGAGATAGATGACAGACAGTGTGACAACGCAAAAAGCAAAACGCCCATCACGAGGACGGGCGTTTGGCCAAACCAGCCAGCGATGCTTACTTGCCGTAGACCTGCTCCGGCAGCCAGGTGATCAGCCCCGGGAAGATGTAGGCGATCACCAGCAGCAGAATCTGGATCAGGATGAACGGCACGACACCCTTGTAGATGGTGCTGGTGGGGATGCTCGCCGGCGTCACGCCACGCAGATAGAACAGCGCGAAACCGAAAGGCGGCGTCAGGAAGGAGGTCTGCAGGTTCAGCGCGATCATCACGCCCAGCCAGATCGGGTCGAGGCCCATGGCCAGCAGCACCGGGCCGACGATCGGCACCACCACGAAGGTGATCTCGATGAAGTCGAGAATGAAGCCGAGCAGGAAGATCACCAGCATCACCAGGAAGAACGCACCGAGCACGCCGCCAGGCAGTTGGGCGAACACGTCCTCGATCAGCACCTCACCGCCGAAGCCTCGAAACACCAGGGAGAACAGCGACGCACCGATCAGGATCATGAAGACCATGGCACTGATTTCGGTGGTGCCGTAAGCCACTTCCTTGAGCTGACCGAAGTTCAGCTTGCCCTTGCTGAACGCCAGCAACATGGCGCCCACGGCCCCCAGCGCGGCAGCCTCGGTCGGCGTGGCGTAGCCAGCGAGGATCGAGCCCAGCACCGCGCCAATCAGGATCAGCGGGGGTACCAGGGCTTTGATCAGCTTGCCCCACTCGATCGGACCCAGTTCTTCCTGGGGCAGCGCCGGCAGTTTCTTCGGCTGGAGGATGGCGACTGCAATGATGTAGAGGATGTACAGACCAACCAGCAGCAGCCCGGGAATCAGCGCGCCGACGAACAGGTCACCGACCGACACGGTCTTCGGCGAGAAGATGCCCATCTTCAACTGCGCCTGCTGATAGGCGCTGGACATCACGTCACCCAGCAACACCAGCACGATCGAAGGCGGAATGATCTGCCCCAGGGTGCCGGTAGCCGCCAGGGTACCGGTGGAAATGGCCGGGTCATAGCCGCGGCGCAGCATGGTCGGCAGAGCCAGCAGGCCCATGGTCACCACGGTGGCACCGACGATACCGGTGGAAGCCGCCAGCAGAGCGCCGACCACGCACACGGAAATCGCCAGGCCGCCACGCAGGGTGCCGAACAGGCGCGACATGGACTCCAGCAAGTCCTCGGCCACCCGTGAACGTTCCAGCATCACGCCCATGAACACGAACAGCGGTACGGCGAGCATGGTCTGGTTGTTCATGATGCCGAACAGACGGTTCGGCAGAGCGCTGAGGTAACCGGGGTCGAAGGTCCCCGTGACGACGCCGATAGCGGCGAACAGCAGGGAAACGCCGGCCAGGGTGAACGCCACCGGGAAGCCGGCCATCAAGGCCACGCAAATACTGACGAACAGCAGAATCGCCATCAATTCAGCCATGTTTCACCTCCGGAGCCGGCAGGCGACCGCTGAAGACGTAGAGCGCCTTGATCATATTGGCAATACCTTGCAGTACCAGGCTGATGACCAGTACCAGGATGATGCTCTTCTGCAGATAGACGAACTTGAGGCCACCAGACTCGCTGGACGCTTCCAAAGTCGACCAGGCGTTGCTGACGTAGTCCCAGCTGGCCCAGCCGAGGAACAGCGCGACCGGCAGCAGGAACAGCAGGTTACCGAGAATTTCCACCAGCGCCTGACGGCGACCGCTGAACTTCTGGTAGAAGATATCCACGCGCACGTGACCGTTGCGCTGCAGCACCCAGGCCGCTGCACCCATGAACACGAGGGCGTGAGCGTAAAGCACCGCCTCCTGCAGGGCTGTCGCACCGATACCGAAACCGTAACGCAGCACCACGACGATGGCGGTACCGATCACCAGAAATACCGTCAGCCAGGCGCAGGCCTTGCCGAGCCAGCTGTTGAGCGCATCGATCAGATATGCAAGAGCGAGGGGGAATGAAGGCTTGTCGGACATAGTGAGTCCTTTATCGTTATGAGTGTAGGAGACAGGACAGCAAGCCGGTTGGCTGCACATCACGCCGCCCGCGTCCTTGTGAGCCGCAGGCCGGCGATTCTAGGCAGGCTACCGGTAATGCAGCAATGCCCGTACAACTTTAGTCGTAGTAGCTAGGCTTGTAGGTCACGACCCCCTATGTTATTCACGCCCGGTCTACCTTCGGCGATCCCGTGGTAAGACCAATACAACAAGAAGGAGCATTGCATGAAACGTCGCGACATACTCGCCGCAGCGGGCGTAGGCCTTGCAGCAACCGCACTGGCTGGCTGTAAAGAAGAGGCCAAGAGCGCCGCAGCACCCCAAGAGGGCTCGAGTTCCCAAACCTTCAACTGGAAGATGGTCACCTCCTGGCCGAAGAACTTTCCGGGCGTCGGCGTGGGGGCCGAGCGCTTCGCCAAGCTGGTCGATGAAATGAGTAACGGCCGCCTGAAGGTCAAGGTGTACGCAGCCGGTGAACTGGTACCGGCACTGGAAGTGTTCGATGCAGTCTCCCGCGGTACCGCCGAGATGGGTCACGGCGCACCGTACTACTGGAAAGGCAAGGTCCCGGCGGCGCAGTTCTTCTGCGCCTCGCCATTCGGCCCGAATGCCCAGGAAATGAACGCCTGGCTGCATCGTGGCGGTGGCCAGCAGCTGTGGGAAGAAGTCTACAAACCCTTCGGCGTACTGCCGATGGCCTGTGGCAACACCGGCGTGCAGACCGCTGGCTGGTTCAACAAGGAAATGAACTCGGTCGAAGACTTCAAGGGTCTGAAGATGCGTACCCCTGGCCTGGGCGGCGAAGTGCTGACCAAGATGGGCGGCACCGTGGTCAACATGCCAGCCGGTGAAATCTTCACCGCCATGCAGACTGGCGCCATCGACGCCACCGAGTGGATCGGCCCATACAACGATCTGGCCCTCGGCCTGCACAAAGCAGCCAAGTACTACTACACCCCGGGCTGGCAGGAGCCGAGCGTTCTGTTCGAGCTGGACGTCAACATCAAGGCCTGGGAAACCCTGCCTGCGGATCTGCAAGCCATCGTTCGCGCCGCCGCCCGTGACGTCAACGGCGACATGCTCGACGATTACAACGCCAAGAACATGGAGGCCATGGAGCAACTCAAGGCCGACGGCGTGGAAGTTCGCCGCCTGCCGGACGAAGTCCTGGCCCGCCTGAAGGAAGTGGCGGCCGAGGTGGTCGATGCCAGCGCGGCGGCCGACCCGGCAGCGAGCAAGGTGTGGGAACACCAGAAGGCCTACCTCAAGCGCCTGTACGAATACGCGGAAAGCAACGAGAAGGATATCTACAACATCCGCGGCTGATCGCTCAGCAAAACAAAACGCCGGCTTTAAGCCGGCGTTTTCGTGACTGCCATTCGCGTTTGCGCCGGGTGAGCGTCAACCGCGACGCGGCGGCACCGGGCGAGTGCGACCACTGCCGTCGATGGCGACGAACACGAACACCGCCTCGGTGACCTTGCGCCACTCGTTGGACAGCGGGTCGTCGCTCCACACCTCGACCATCATCTGAATCGAGCTGCGGCCGATCTCCAATGCCTGGGTGTAGAACGAAAGCTGCGCGCCCACCGATACCGGTACCAGAAAGGCCATGCGATCGATGGCGACGGTCGCCACCCGGCCACCTGCGACCCTGCTCGCCATTGCGGTGCCGGCGAGATCCATCTGCGATACCAGCCAGCCACCGTAGATATCCCCGAAACCATTGGTCTCGCGCGGCAACGCGGTGATCTGCAGGGCGAGGTCACCCTGGGGAATCGGGTCTTCCTGTTCGTAGTCGTTCATCGGTTCGAGACTCGCGGCGCGGTTGTTGTTCTGGGCGCGGAACCCGCATGGCACACGGGCGCAGCGAGTATACCGACTGTGCAGTCGACGAGCGACCACTCTGGCAGGCCGCAAGACGTCACAGCCCATGTCGGGTCGTGCAAAACGCATGACCCGCCAGGCCTCGTTCGGGCAGTATGCCTGCCCCCTGATATTTTCAATAAAACTTAAATAAATGATTTTAAAGGATTTTATCTAAATAAACGGCCTGGCACGGGTGCTGCAATGTTCCCAGTGGGTGACCGGCCATGCGCCGGTTGCAATGCAGAACAAGGAAGAGACGGATAACGAGCCATCCGCCTCCAACGCAACAGGAGAATCGCCATGTGGATAGTTGCTCTGGTGCTCGCCACCTTGCTGCTTCTGCTCAGCCTGACGCTCGCCAGCGTTGTACTGATTGGCCAGACCCTGTGCGCGAGCCGCGATACCGCCGAGCTGGAGCTGCCCACGGGCGCTGCGCCCCAGCCTTTGGACCCGAGCAACGCGCAAGACCCCTGGCCTGCCTGGGCCATTACCCACTGATCCATCGAGGAGAAACACCATGCTTAGTTGGGCAGTCACCTTCCTGATCATCGCCATCATCGCCGCTGTACTGGGCTTCGGTGGTATCGCCGGCACCGCTGCAGGTATCGCCAAGATTCTATTCGTGGTGTTCCTGGTGCTGTTCATCGTCTCGTTCGTCATGGGCCGTCGCCCGCGTCTTTAGGGAGAGATCGATGCTGTCGATTCACGCCATTGCCGCCGCCCTGCTGATGGGCGGCGCCCTGGCGGCTCAGGCCGCCGACCGCGACACCCGTTTCCATCCAGGCGAGTTGCTGACCAGCAACGCCGAATACCGCCAAGCCTGGCAGGACCTGGCAAAGGACGAAGAGCGCCTGCCGGACTGGCTGATCAATCTCAGCGGCCTTTCCACTCCCATGCAGGCAGTGGAAGCCGACAGTGATCGCTACCTGGTCGGCCAGGTCTGCGAAGCGCACAGATGTTTCGGCCAGCGCGCCTATGTCGCCTTCGAATGGGAAGACGACGAAGCCTACGCGCTGTACGTGCAGGTGCCCGATGGCCTGCCCGAGGATCGCGTGCCCAGTGAACACGCCAGCCTGCGCTGGTTGGGCGACCCGGACGAGGAGGTCCGGCAGATGCTGATGGAACAGCTGCGCAGCGATCCCAACTGGTATTGAGTGACGACAGTTTGCCGGCTGCCCCATAGGCACCGCCGGCACGTTATCATCCCCCGCCATAACGGCATGCCCTCCTGCATCCGGCGCCTCGCGCCACCTTTCCCTCAGGGACAAGGACACCAGGGAAGGCACCGCCGGCCAATCTAGGGGGATCGCAATGCTCAATGGCCTGTGGCTGAGCTTTTTTCTGCTGGGAGCCGCCGCCGCTCTGGCACGCTGGCTGATCGGCGGCGACGCCACCGTGTTCGGCGCGATGGTCGAGAGCCTGTTCGCCATGGCCAAGCTCTCGGTGGAACTGATGGTGGTGCTGTTCGGCACCCTGACGCTGTGGTTGGGGCTGCTGCGCATCGCCGAGAAAGCCGGGCTGGTCGATCTGCTCGCACGCATGCTGGGCCCATTGTTCGCCCGCCTGATGCCGGAAGTGCCACGGGGCCACCCGGCGCTCGGGCTGATCAGCATGAACTTCGCCGCCAACGGCCTGGGCCTGGACAACGCCGCCACGCCCATCGGCCTCAAGGCCATGCGCGCCCTGCAGGATCTCAACCCCAGCGCCAACACGGCAAGCAACGCGCAGATCCTGTTCCTGGTGCTCAATACCTCATCGCTGACCCTGCTGCCGGTGTCGATCTTCATGTACCGCGTGCAGCAAGGCGCCGAAGATCCCACCCTGGTGTTCCTGCCCATCCTGCTGGCGACCAGCGCGTCGACCCTGGCCGGCCTGCTGGCGGTATCGCTGATGCAACGCCTGCGCCTGTGGGACCCGGTGGTGCTGGCCTACCTGATTCCATCCGCGCTGCTGCTCGGCGGCTTCATGGCCCTGCTCGCCGGGATGAGCGCCACGGCCCTGGCGGCGCTGTCGTCGCTGCTCGGCAACCTCACACTGTTCGGCCTGATCCTGCTGTTTCTGGTGGTCGGCGCACTGCGCAAGGTGGCGGTGTACGAGAGCTTCATCGAAGGCGCCAAGGAAGGGTTCGATGTGGCCAAGAGCCTGCTGCCCTATCTGGTCGCCATGCTCTGCGCCATCGGCGTGCTGCGCGCATCCGGCGCGCTGGATTTCGGCCTCGACGGCATTCGCTGGCTGATCGAAGCGCTGGGATGGGATACCCGCTTCGTCGACGCCCTGCCCACTGCGCTGATGAAACCCTTCTCCGGTGGTGCCGCACGCGCCATGCTGATCGAAACCATGGAGAACTTCGGCGTCGACAGCTTCCCGGCGCTGGTTGCGGCCACGGTGCAGGGCAGTACCGAGACCACCTTCTACGTGCTTGCGGTGTACTTCGGCGCGGTCGGCCTGCAGCGCGCCCGCCATGCCGTAGGCTGCGCCCTGGTCGCCGACGCGGCCGGGATCATCGCCGCCATCGGCGTGTGCTACTGGTTCTTCGGCTGATTGTCTTCGGGCTGGGGCGCTCAGTCGGCGCCCAACCCCAGCTTGTCGCCCGCCCAGCTCAGCAACGGATCGGTGTGCTGGTATTCGCGCAACGCCAGCAGCTTGGGCGCGATGAACGCCTCGAAGTCCTCGGGCTGCTCGAAGTACACCCCGGTGAAGATGGTGAACATCGACTTGTTGCCGACCGTGGCATAGAACAGGTTGCCCACCGGCTCACCGTCCTGGGTCAGCAGCTTGAGGCTGGCGCGACTGGCCAGCTTGGTTTCCAGCGGCAGATCCTGCTGCACCAGCCCGCTTTCACGCAGGCCGAACGAGGCACCGAAGGTCTCGGCGTAGCTGGTCATCAGGGCATCACCGGCGCGCGGGTAGAGCGAGACGCCGCTGTAGAGATAGAACCAGTCGCTGCCCTCGCTCTCGAAACTGAGATCGATGCTGCGCGCAGCGTAGGTCACCAGCTTCTCGTAGCGCCCCTCGTCCGGCGCCTCGTAAGCGGCGAAATCCTCACCGCTGAGCAGCAGGCGGCGCTCCTCGGCGAGTGGCGGTTCGTTGTCGATGCAGCCGCCGAGCGACAGCGCGACGAACAACACCAGCATCATCCTGAACATGACTATCCTCCCTGAACAAGCGTGGCCAGCTTGCCTGATCCACGCCTTGGTGACCAGCCGCAACCCTCATGGCTGTGCGCGGTGCCACAGCCTCCGTGCGCCTGGCGTCAATCGCCACGGCCGCTGGCGACTTCCGCCATTGTCCGCCGGCGGTCGTCTGCCTAGCCTGACGCCGGGTGAAAACAATCACCACCAGGCTCGTTTATCCAAAGGGCCACGTCCGTCGCGCCGGGGCGCTTCCGGCAGATGAACGGAGCAGAGCGGACATCAGTATCCGCCGGGAGGCAATCATGCGCGTTCTGATCACCGGTGCAGCCGGTTTCATAGGCCATCAGCTGCTCGACGAACTGGCCATCCAGCACCCCGAATGGACGCTGATCGCCGCAGACATACGCCCCCTCGCCAGCCAGGGGCTGAAAGCCAACATCGAGCCGGTGCTGCTGGACATGGGTCGCCCGGCGCAGGTACGCGCCTGCATCAGCGGCTGGAAACCGGACGCCATCGTCCACCTGGCCACGGTGATACGCCCACCGCGCGATATGACCGAAGCCCACCTGCACGCCATCGAGGTCGGTGGTACCCAGTGCCTGGTCGATAGCGCGCTCGCCAACGGCGTACGCCAGCTGATAGTTGCCAGCTCCGGCGCAGCCTACGGCTACGCCGCAGACAATGCCGAATGGATCGACGAAGACCAGCCGCTGCGCGGCCACCCCTATTTCGCCTACGCCAGGCACAAACTGGAGATCGAACAATGCTTGGCGCGCTGCCGCGAGGAACATCCGCAACTGCGTCAACTGGTGCTACGCCCCGGCACCATTCTTGGCAAGCGCCTGAACAACCCGATCAGCGACCTGTTCAACAAGCGCACGGTACTCGGCGTGCTCGGCCACACCAGCCGTTTCGTGTTCATCTGGGAGCAGGACGTGGTCAGCATCATCCGTCAGGGCCTGGAAGAGAACCGGGAAGGCATCTACAACCTGGCCGGCGATGGCGCGTTGAGCCTCAAGGAAATCGCCGAGATCCTCGGCAAACCCTACCGGCCGCTACCGGCGTCGCTGCTCAGCGCCGCACTGCGCCTGCTCAAGCCACTGGGGTTGAGTCAGTACGGCCCGGAGCAACTGGACTTCCTGCGCTACCGACCCGTGCTGACCAACCAGCGCCTGAAGGAGGAATTCGGCTACCAACCGCGCTATTCGAGCCGCGAAGCCTTCTTCGCCTTCCTCACCGCCCAGGGCATCAGCTACCACTCAAGCGAAAGCCGACCTTGAGTTCGACCTGGTAGTGCGCCACCTTGCCATCGACGATATGGCCACGGGTGTCGATGACTTCGAACCAGTCCATGTTGCGCACGCTCTTGGCACATTCGGCCAATGCGTTCTGAATGGCATCCTCGATGCTGATCTTGGAAGTGCCGACGATTTCGATCTTCTTGTAGGTGCGATGGTCGGACATGTCGCTGCTCCACGGTGGCTTTACTACCAGCCTAGACCAGCGGTCAGAGCACGCGCCGAAATGACCTAAACCCGTAGCTCGTGCTCCAGCCAGTGCGCCAGTTGCTGAGCGCGGCCATCACGCACACGACCCGGCACCCACAGCGCCAGCCGCGCAGCGGTTTCGACGAAGCCCCAGGGCGCGACCAGGCGGCCGGCGGCCAGGTCGTCGGCCACCAGCGGCTGCGGCGCGATGGCCACGCCCAGGCCGGCAGCGGCCGCCTCCAGCAGGTAGTAGAGATGCTCGAAACCCTGGCCCTGTTGCAGCCGCGCCGGCTCCAGGCCCTGCGCCGCGGCCCATTGCGGCCAGGCCTGGGGGCGCGAAGCGGTGTGCAGCAACGGTTCCTCGAGCAGCGCCGCAGCGGGCGCATCGCGCAAATGCGCATAGCCGGCAAAGCGCGGACTGAGCACCGGCCCGATCCGTTCGATATCGAGCTCATGCACCTGCATGTCTGCCGGCCAGGGCGGTGTGGCGAAGCACAGGGTGGCGTCCACCCCGGGGCGGCGCGGGTCCAGCTCGCCCTCACTGGCCGATAGCTGCAGGCGCAGCTCCGGCAGCTCGCGGTTCAAGCGATCCAGGCGTGGGATGAACCAGCGTGCCAGCAGGCTACCGGGGCAAGCGAGGACGAAGGGCGCATCGTCCTGGCGTTGCCGGAGCTCGGCGCAGACCCCACGCAGGCGCTCGAAGGCGTCGCCGGCAGCATCGCGCAAACGCATGCCGGCATCGGTGAGTTTCACACCACGACCGTCCTTGTCGAACAAACTGACGCCGAGCTGTTCTTCCAGCGCACGAATCTGCCGACTGATCGCACCATGGGTGACATGCAGCTCCTCACCCGCACGGCTGACACTCTGCAGGCGTGCGGCGGCCTCGAAGGCGCGCAGGGCGTTTAGCGGGGGCAGATCTCGATTCATGCCATCAATCTGCAAGGCGCGGAAGGAAGCTGGTATCGACGCTGTAACGTCGAGGGTCATTGGGATCGACCATTACCTGCAGAAATTCATTCCCGATAAACGGCTGCGGGTCGAACCACAGGTCTTCGCTGTAGAACAGATGTACTGCGCCGGTACTCGGGTTGCACCACTGACAGACCAATTGCCAGGCCGGCACATTGTTGAAGGTGGAAAACGGGTTGCGCCGGATTTCCACGAACTGTGCCTGTACGGCCTGACCTTTACGTATGAGCCGTTTGCGCCGGCTGTCGACCAGCGCCTCCGGCATTAACAGCGCCAGCCCGATCAACGTGAAGAACAAACCAATGGCACCCAGTATCAGGCTGATGAACCAGTTCTGCAGGAAGCTATCGATATGCGCGTGCTGCGGCTCCAGGGGGTCGTAGAACAATTCGACCGTATCGCCCTCGGCATAGCCAGATCGACTGCAGACCTCGCCCGTAAAGGTAATGCGCTCCCCCGGACGGGGAAAGAATTCGACGAGAGGGCAGCCCCGGCCCATCAACGCCACCACACTGCCGGTCGTTCGCACCATGCGTTCCTCTTCATTCCATCTGTGATTTTGTAGCAGCAATGCGATGGCAATAAGAAAAGCGCCTACCACAGGAAAAGTCCATAACCAGCGATCATTCATGCTATTCATCCATGATTAATATGTCAGAAAAAATCACACGTTTAAGCAAATTAATCAGTTTTTATCTACCCCCTTCAAGCCTTAAGCTACCTCCATTGTCTGACCAACCAACGGATGACAGCCATGCCTGGTTCACAGAATTCCTTTCGCACCGGCCCCGACGCTCGCGGCCTTTTCGGTCGCTTCGGCGGCCAGTTCGTCGCCGAAACCCTGATGCCGCTGATCAACTCGCTGGCCGCCGAATACGAGAAGGCCAAGAGCGATCCGGCCTTCCTCGAAGAACTCGCCTACTTCCAGCGCGACTACATCGGCCGCGCCAGCCCGCTGTACCACGCCGAGCGCCTCTCCGAGCACTTCGGCGGGGCGAAGATCTACCTCAAGCGCGAAGACCTGAACCACACCGGCGCGCACAAGATCAACAACTGCATCGGCCAGATCCTGCTGGCCAAGCGCATGGGCAAGCAGCGCATCATCGCCGAGACCGGCGCCGGCATGCACGGCGTGGCCACCGCCACCGTGGCCGCGCGCTTCGGCATGCAGTGCGTGGTGTACATGGGTACCACCGACATCGATCGCCAGCAGGCCAACGTCTTCCGCATGAAGCTGCTCGGCGCCGAGGTGATCCCGGTCACCGCCGGCACCGGCACCCTCAAGGACGCCATGAATGAAGCCCTGCGCGACTGGGTGACCAACGTCCACAACACCTTCTACCTGATCGGCACCGCCGCCGGCCCGCATCCGTACCCGGCCATGGTGCGCGACTTCCAGTCGGTGATCGGTAACGAAGTGCGTGAGCAGATCCTGGAGAAGGAAGGGCGCCTGCCCGACTCGCTGGTCGCCTGCATCGGCGGCGGCTCCAACGCCATCGGCCTGTTCCACCCCTTCCTCGACGACGAAGGCGTGCAGATCGTCGGCGTCGAGGCCGCCGGCCATGGCGTCGATACCGGCAAGCATGCAGCGAGCATGGCCGGTGGCGCGCCGGGCGTACTGCATGGCAACCGTACCTTCCTGTTGCAGGATGACGACGGCCAGATCACCGATGCCCACTCGATTTCCGCCGGCCTCGACTATCCCGGCGTCGGCCCGGAACACGCCTGGTTGCACGAGATCAAGCGCGTCGAATACGTACCGATCAGCGATGACGAAGCCCTCGCAGCCTTCCACCAGTGCTGCCGCCTGGAAGGCATCATCCCGGCCCTGGAAAGCGCCCACGCGCTGGCCGAAGCCTTCAAGCGCGCACCCAAATTGCCCAAGGACCACCTGATGGTGATCAACCTGTCCGGTCGTGGCGACAAGGACATGCAGACCGTGATGCACCACATGCAGGACAACCAGGAGAAGCACGCATGAGCCGCCTGCAGAACCGTTTCGCCGAACTGAAAGCGGAAAACCGCGCCGCGCTGGTGACCTTCATCACCGCCGGTGACCCCGACTACGCCACCTCGCTGAGCATCCTCAAGGGCCTGCCGGACGCCGGCGCCGACGTGATCGAACTGGGCATGCCCTTCACCGATCCGATGGCCGACGGCCCGGCCATCCAGCTCGCCAACATCCGCGCGCTGGCCGGCAAACAGGGCATGCAGCAGACGCTGCAGATGGTTCGCGAATTCCGCGCAGGCAACCAGAGCACGCCGCTGGTGCTGATGGGCTACTACAACCCGATCTTCGTCTACGGCGTCGAGCGTTTCATCGCTGACGCCAAGGCCGCTGGCGTCGACGGTCTGATCGTGGTCGACCTGCCGCCGGAGCACAACGACGAGCTGTGCGAGCCGGCGCAAGCCGTTGGTCTGGACTTCATCCGCCTGACCACCCCGACCACCGACGACGACCGCCTGCCCACCGTGCTGGCTGGCAGCTCCGGCTTCGTCTACTACGTGTCGGTAGCGGGCGTGACCGGCGCTGGCGCGGCGACCATGGATCATGTCGAGGAAGCCGTGGCACGCCTGCGTCGCCACACCGACCTGCCGCTGTGCATCGGCTTCGGCATCCGTACCCCGCAGCACGCCGCCGAAGTGGCCAGGCGCGCCGAGGGCGCGGTGGTCGGCTCCGCGCTGATCGACAAGATCGCCGAAGCGCAAAGCCCGCAACAGGCCATCGACGGCGTACTCGGCCTGTGCCGCGAACTGGCCGAAGGGGTACGTGGCGCGCGGCGCTGATCCCAAGCCCCAAAAAAACCGCTGCCCTATCGCAAGGTGCAGCGGTTTTTTCGTTACGGCGTCACTACTCGCTCGCCCGCTTGAGCAGCTGCTTGCAACGCTCGGACAGGTGCACCACGCGCAGGTGCTTGCCGGCGCGCTCGTAGCGCTCGCGCAGGGTTTTCAGCGCGGCGATGGCCGAGTAGTCGACGAAGCTCAGGTGGCGGCAGTCCAGCGTCACCTGCTGTGGGTCATCGGCCGGCTCGAATTGCGCCAGGAAGGTGGTGCAGGAGGCGAAGAACAATGTGCCGTGCACGCGGTACAGCTTGCTGCCATCGGCCTGCATATCGCTGTCGGCGTAAAGCTCGCGGGCATGCTGCCAGGCGAAGTTGAGCGCAGCGATGACGATGCCGCAGAGCACCGCCGTTGCCAGGTCGGTGGCCACCGTGATGGCGGTCACCGCGACGATCACCAGCACGTCGTTGGCCGGCACCTTGCCGGCGACACGCAGCGATCCCCAGGCGAAGGTCTGCTGCGCCACCACGAACATCACGCCGACCAGCGCGGCCAGCGGGATGCGCTCGATCAGTGGCGAGAGAAACAGCACGAAGAGCAGGATCATCACCCCGGCGACCACACCGGACAGCCGGCCGCGCCCACCCGAGCCGAGGTTGATCACGGTCTGGCCGATCATCGCGCAGCCACCCATGCCGCCGAACAGACCGGACGTCATGTTGGCTACGCCGAGCGCCACGCACTCGCGATCCGGGTGGCCGCGCGTGGCGGTGATTTCGTCGGTCAGGTTCAGGGTCAGCAGGGTTTCCAGCAGGCCGACCAGGGCCATCAACACCGCGTAGGGGGCGATGATGACGAGGGTTTGCAGATTCCAGGGAATGTCCGGCCACACCAGGCTCGGCAGACCGCCGGCAATCTGCGCCATGTCGCCGAGGGTATGGGTCGGCAGATCCATCAGGTAGACCAGCGCGCCGATGCCGAGGATTGCGACCAGCGCAGGCGGCACGGCACGGGTCAGGCGCGGCAGCAGGTAGACGATGAGCATGGTCAGCGCCACCAGCCCGAGCATCAGGTACAACGCGTTGCCTTGCAGCCAGTGGCCGTCGTGCTGGAAGTGCTCGAACTGGGCCAGGGCGATGATGATCGCCAGGCCGTTGACGAAGCCCAGCATCACCGGGTGCGGCACCATACGGATCAGCTTGCCCAGGCGCAGCAAGCCGAACGCCAGCATGATCAGACCACCGAGCAGCACCGTGGCCAGCAAGTACTGCACGCCGTGCTGTATCACCAGCGCAACGATCACCACCGCCATCGAGCCGGCCGCGCCGGAGATCATCCCCGGCCGGCCACCGAACAAGGCGGTGAGGGTGCAGATGATGAAGGCGCCGTACAGGCCCATCAGCGGGTTGACCTGGGCCACCAGGGCGAAGGCGATGCACTCGGGCACCAGGGCGAAGGACGAGGTCAGGCCGGCCAGCAGGTCGGCGCGTAGGCGTGCGGGTTTCATGAGCGGGCGTGTGAACAGGCAAAAGGGCGCGCATGTTAGCGCCCCAAGCGACTTGCCGTCATGCGCTCATAGATGACCGGGGAATCAGCAGCCTGGTCCATACCCTGTGAGTGCATGGCAATCACAGGGCAGAGGCTGTCAGGCATCGCTTACCGATACAAAGCGCACAGCGGCTCGATCTTGTCGCCCTTGACGTAGGAGAAATTCAGCTTGAGGCCTTCGATCTCCATGCCCAGCTCCATGGTCTTGGCATTGAAAGCCAGCACCTGCAGATCGAAGCTCTGATAGGGCGAAGTGATGTGGATGGTCTGGCCATCCTCGCTGAGGCGATAGTCGGAGACTTCCACCTCCCGCTCGCCCGGCTCTGCGCAATTGAACGGATGCAGGTCGCTCTTACCGTCGGCCTTGAACTCGACGACGTTGGCGATACCGTTGTTCAGCGGCGTCATGGCCCAGATGCCGAGCAGTTGATCCTGGCGTTCGATCGTGGCGGCACTGGCCGCGCTCGACAACAGGGCGAACAGGGGAACACACAGCAGTTTCTTCATGGGATTTCCTTATCGGATGCTGAGGCACGTCCACAGGCGGACATGCGCGGCGCCGATGCTACCTGCATCCGGCAAAGTCGGACACCAAGGGCGCCACACTTCGACAGCCCGGCATATATTCTGAACACCAGAACAACAAGGAGCCCAGTCATGAACAAGAACCTGCTGATCACCGGTGCCAGTCGCGGCATCGGCCGTGCCACAGCCCTGATGGCCGCGGCTGACGGCTGGACGGTCGGCGTGAACTACCGCAGCGACCGCGAAGCCGCCAATGAGGTGGTGGCGCAGATCGAAGCCATGGGCGGCAAGGCCGTTGCGCTGCCAGGTGATGTCGCCAACGAGGACGATGTGCTGCGCCTGTTCGAGGCCATGGACAAGCTCGGCGCGCTGCACGGCCTGGTAGTCAATGCCGGCATCGTCGCCCCGCCCATGCCGCTGCTGGAGATGAGCGGCGAACGCCTGCAACGGATGTTCGACGTCAATGTGCTGGGCAGCTACCTCACCGCGCGCGAAGGGGCCCGGCGCATGGCCCACAGCCGTGGTGGAGAGGGTGGTTCGATGGTGCTGGTATCGTCGGTGGCCGCCAGTCTCGGCTCGCCCTTCGAGTATGTCGACTACGCCGGAGCCAAAGGCGCCATGGACGTGCTGACTCGCGGCCTGGCCAAGGAACTGGGCGGCGAGGGCGTGCGGGTCAACGCCGTGCGCCCGGGATTGATCGATACCGAGATTCACGCCAGCGGTGGCCAGCCGGATCGCGCCGAGCGCCTGGGCAAGGCGACACCGCTGGGCCGCGCCGGGCGCGCCGAGGAAGTCGCCGAAGCCATCGTCTGGCTGCTCGGTGACAAGGCCAGCTATACCACCGGCGCGCTGATCGATATCGCCGGCGGGCGCTGAGGCACGCTCTACAGCCGGTGCGCACGGCGCCAGGTAGGGTGCGCCATGCGCACCGCTGGCAATCCGGACGACCTTCCGTGTGCTCAATCCCAGCGCGGCGCGAAACCCGGGTTGGCGACTCGCTCGCCACGCTCCAGAGTCGCGATGGCGGCCATGTCCTCGTCGCTCAGGCGCAGTTCGGCGGCAACCAGGTTGGCCGCCAGGTTCTCGCGCCTGGTCGAGGACGGAATCACCGCATGACCCTGCTGCAGCGACCAGGCCAGGGCGACCTGCGCCGGGCTGGCGCCATGGGCAGCGGCGATGCGCTGGATCACTGGCTCTGCCAGCACCTTGCCGTAGGCCAGCGGCATGTAGGCGGTGAGATGGATCCCCTGCTGCCGGGAGAACTCCACCAGCTTGCGGTTCTGCAGCAGCGGATGGATTTCCACCTGATTGGTGGCGATCTCGTCCTTGCCCACGGCTTCGATAGCCCGGCGCAAATGGGCGATGGTGAAGTTGGACACGCCGATGGCGGCGGTCAGGCCCTGGCGCTTGGCGTCCAGCAACTCGCCCAGGTACTGCGCCACGGGAAGCTCATCGTTCGGCGACGGCCAGTGGATCAGGGTCAGGTCGACCCGCTCCAGGCCCAGACGCTGCAGGCTCCCCTGCAAACTGGCGATCACCCGGCCGCTGCCGAGGTTCTCGGTCCAGACCTTGGTGGTGACGAACAGCTCATCGCGCGCCACCTTGCTGGCGGCGATGGCCTGGCCGATCGCCGCCTCGTTGCCGTAGATCTGCGCCGTGTCGATATGCCGGTAACCCAGCTCCAGGCCCGTGCGGACCGAGTCGATGGCGATCTGGTCCTTGAGGCGGAAGGTGCCAAGACCGAAGGGGGGAATGAATTTCATGACCAATATCCTCACAGATCGTGAATGGATGGCCGATCAGCAAACCGGCGCAGGGACTGAATGGTTCGGCCCGTGCAGGCCCAAGGCAAAGGGCGAGCAGCAGGCAGGCTTGATGGAGAGCAGTATCCGCGCCAGACTCATGCGGAAAAACCTGTCAAACCAGCAAACACCTTTGACTGAAGATCAACAATGAAGACCAGCCTGGAAGAAATGCTCGCCTTCACCAGCGTGGTCGACTGCGGCTCGATCAGCGCGGCCGCCGAGCAGCTCGAACAAACGGCGTCCGGCGTCAGCCGTGCCCTCAGCCGGCTGGAGGAAAAGCTTGCCGTCACCTTGCTACGCCGCACCACCCGGCGCCTGGAGCTGACCGAGGAGGGCGAGATATTCCTGGCCCAGGCGCGGCGCATCCTCGCCAGTGTCGAGGATGCGGAGGAGCAGATGACCCTGCGCCGCCAGGCACCGGCCGGGCGCCTGCGAATCAACACCGCCTCGCCCTTCATGCTGCATGTGATCGTGCCGCTGATCGGCGAGTTTCGCGCGCTTTATCCACAGATCGAACTGGAGCTGAACAGCGACGATCGTATCATCGACCTGCTGGAGCGCCGCACCGATCTGGCCATCCGCATCGGCAACCTGCCGGACTCCAGCCTGCATGCCAGGCCGCTGTGCCACAGCCGCCGCCGCGTGCTGGCCAGCCCGGAGTACCTGCGCCGCCATGGCACGCCAACGCGTACCGAGGAGCTGGCCGGGCACAGCCTGATCGGCTTCACCGAGCCGGACAGCCTCAACGAATGGCCGCTACGCCACGCCCTCGGCGAGCGCTGGCGCATCACCCCGAGCCTGCGCGCCTCCAGCGGCGACACCATTCTCGAACTGGCCCTGGCTGGCGAAGGCCTGGTGTGCCTGTCGGACTTCATGACTGACGGCACTCGCGCCAGCGGCGCGCTGGTCGAGGTGCTGGACGCGCAACGCGTGGAGGTGCGCCAGCCGATCAACGCGGTGTACTACCGCAACACCGCGCTGGCGTCGCGCATCACCTGCTTTCTCGATTTTCTCAGCGAGCGGCTGGGCGGCCCGACCTGAGGCACCACGACCGAGAAAAATCGACCGTAGCCTGGATGCAATCCGGGGAAACAGTTGAAAGGCCCCGGATTGCATCCGGATCTACATGACAGCACAACGAAAAAGGGCGACTCAACGAGTCGCCCTTTCTGTCACCGCTGCATCACTGCTTGGCCTGCAGGCTCCACTCGGCCAGCTTCTGCTGCTTGTAGCTGAGCGCCGCAGCCGGTACCGGGGTGACCTTGCCGGTTTCCATCCAGCGCTTGAGGCGGTTGGCGTCGGCCATGTGGGTGTACTTGCCGAAGGCGCCGAGTACCACGAAGGCCACCGGGCGGTTGGCGATGGTGGTGGCCATCACCAGGCAGCGGCCGGCGGCATTGGTGAAGCCGGTCTTGCTCAGGTCGATGTTCCAGTCGGGCTTGCGCACCAGGGCGTTGGTGTTGCGAAAGCCCAGGGTGTAGTTGGGCTTGCGGAAGGCCACGGTCGCTTCGGAGTCGGTGCTGAACTGGTGGATCAGCGGATACTGGTTGGCTGCCTTGACCATCAGTGCCAGGTCACGGGCGGTGGCGACGTTCAGCTCGGACAGGCCGGTAGGCTCGACGAAATGGCTGTTGTGCATGCCCAGCGCCTTGGCCTTGGCATTCATCGCCGCGACGAAGGCCGCGTGGCCGCCTGGGTAATGGTGCGCGAGGCTGGCGGCGGCGCGGTTCTCCGAGGACATCAGCGCCAGGTGCAGCATCTCGCGACGAGTGATTTCGCTGCCGATACGCACACGGGAGAACACGCCCTGCATTTCCTCGGTGTCACGGATGTTGATCGGCAAAACCTGATCCAGCGGCAGCTTGGCATCCAGCACCACCATGGCGGTCATCAACTTGGTGACCGAGGCGACCGGCAGTCGCAGGTCCGGGTTGCTGGAATAGAGCTCCTGGCCGGTTTTCAGATCGATCAGCAATGCACTGCCGGCGGCCAGCTCCTGCTTGGGCTGGGCAGGCGCGGCCTGGAGGTTCGAAACAACAAGGCTGCCGCACAGCAGCAGGCCCAAAATCGAATGATGGAGTTTCACGGTTTACTTCACCGGTTGGAGTGTGGGAGCCGCTGGCAGACCTGGAAAAAAACTGGCTGGAGCGGCGGCGACCAGTATAGGGATCACGCTTGGCTATTGCAGTATGGCCCGGTCAAACGGTTGCTGCTGGCGAATCCAGCTCGGCCTGCAACCAGTCGACGAAACGCGCGGTAAGGCGCTGGCGACGCTTGCGCTCGGGCAGCACCAGGTAATAGCCCAACGCCGAATGCACCTGGGCCTCACCCAGACGACAGAGCAGCCCCTGAGCCAGAAGTTCATCGACCAGATGGCGCCAGCCGATGGCCACACCCTGCCCGGCAATCGCCGCCTGGATCAGCAGGGTGTAGTTGTCGAAACGCAACGCGCCGGGCGTTGGTAGGCTGGCGATACCCAGCGCGCGAAACAGGCCATCCCAGTCGAACCAGCGCGAACGGTGCTCGGGACGCAGGTGCAGCAGCGGTAGGTCAGCCAGCACTGCGACCGGCAGCGGCGGCTGAAGCTCGCCGAGCAGACGCGGACTGCACACCGGGAATACCTCCTCGCGAAACAGCAGATGCGCCTCGCCATGCTTGAAGCGGCCATCACCGAAGCGGATCGCCACGTCGATGTCGCTGGGTACCGTGGCCGGGTCGCGCTCGCTGGTGATCAGGCTGACGTCCACCTCCGGGTACAGCCTGTTGAAGCGCTGCAGGCGTGGCATCAGCCAGTAGGCGGCGAAGGCGAAGTCGGTGGCCACCTGCAGCACCTCATGCTGCTGCCGTGCAGTGACGGCGACGAGCCCCGCATCGAGGCTGGCCAGCCCCTCCTGCACATGGGCCAGCAACAGCTCGCCGGCCTCGGTCAGCACGATGCCGCGATAGACGCGGTCGAACAGGCGCGTGGCCAGTTGCTGCTCCAGACGCTTGATCTGCTGGCTGATGGCCGGCTGGCTGCTGCCCAGCTCGCTGGCGGCGGCGGTGAAACTGAGCTGGCGCGCCGCCGACTCGAACACCCGCAGCGCGTCGAGCGACAGTCCATCGATGGCTTTAAACATAAGCTGTGCTTATCCGAGGCATGTATTTCAGCCGGGTTTACCCTGCCGCCGTTCTACCGGAATCATGGTGCCCGCACTGTCGCATAAACCAACAGTATGGAATACCCG
>CAMPIF010000011.1 GCA_946886245.1 Ectopseudomonas composti
AGTACTCGGCTACGAACCGAGCGGTCGGAGGTTCGAATCCTCCTGAGTCCGCCATACCCAAAGGGCCTGCAGTGATGCAGGCCCTTTTTCTTTGCGCGTCATTTCTTCACGCAGCCGGCTTCGTCGAAGCTGACCTGTCGGCTGCTGCCGCCTTTGCGTTTTTCTGTGTAGTGATAACGCTGCTGCCCGTTGCTGGCGGTGACCCTGTCCGGTTTGCCCAGGCTGTTCTCCACGTCGGCACGGCTCATGCCGCTGCGGACTTCCTTGCGGATGATTGCCTGGCGCTTCTCGCTGCTGGTCAGCCGGTTGCCGCAGCCGTCGTCTTGTTGACCAACTATGACCAGCTCCCCGGCGCTCGTTGGGTTGGGCGTTGCGCGTCGGTCTGGGTCGGCAAGGGGGATGGTCTTGCTGCTGCTGGGCGTAGGGTTGCGCGCATCCTGCAGATGCTGCTCCTGATCGCTTGCGCAGCCGTGGCGGGTGAAGGTGACATGGCCGTCGGTCCCTACGCAGCGGAACACGCTGGCGGCCGAGCTGTCTTCAATAGGGTAGAGAAGCGCAGCGGCCAATAGCGCTGCGAAGTGCCTTGCTCGCATGAACCGTCCTCCGTGACGTTCGCCTGCTTCAGGTTAGACCCTTTTTTCGCGCTCGCCAGGGTGTCCCGGTGCGCATCGCTGGCGTCGCATAGCCAGGTTTTCATGCGAGATCGAAGTTTGTGATGCAAGCAATTGTTCTTGCCGCGCTTTTGTCACGTACAAAGCTGTTTTGCGGTGTTATCATTCGCCGCGTCAGCCCCGCCGGGGCTTGTGGAATACCACCATGGACTTACCCAGTAGTTATTCAATACTCCCCTCGCACAATCGTGTAAGACCTGATTGATCCCCTCTGGCGTGCCTGCCAACTGGGGGTGGAGCGCGCTATGACTGAAGTAGAAGCCAAAAAGCCGCAAGAGAGCTTGCAGGATCGCCTGGCCCAGGTGATCGAACTGCTGCATCGGCACAAACTGGTCGAAGACCTGACCCATCGTCAGGAAGGCCAGCATCACGACCGGGTCGAGAACCTGGTGCATCGTCAGAATCTCGTCGAGCTGCAGCGCAAGCTCGAAGATCTGCACCCTGCGGATATCGCCCACATCCTCGAAGCCCTGCCGCTCGATGAGCGTCTGACCGTCTGGCAATTGGTCAAGGCCGAGCGCGACGGCGACATCCTGCTGGAAGTGTCCGACGCGGTACGAGAAACCCTGATCGCCGACATGGACGATCACGAGATTCTCGCTGCGGCCAAGGACATGGACGCCGACGAACTCGCCGACCTGGCGCCGGAGCTGCCGCGCGACGTCGTGCATGAGCTGATGGAGTCGCTCGACGCTCAGCAGCGTGAGCGCGTGCGTTCGGCCCTGTCCTACGAAGAGGATCAGGTCGGTGCGCTGATGGACTTCGAGATGGTCACCATCCGCGAAGATGTCAGCCTGGAAGTGGTGCTGCGTTACCTGCGGCGCCTGAAAGAGCTGCCGGGCCATACCGACAAGCTGTTCGTGGTCGATTACGACGGCGTGCTCAAGGGCGTGCTGCCGATCAAGCGCCTGTTGGTCAACGACCCGGACAAGCAGGTCGGCGAAGTCATGGCCGACGATCCGGTGAGCTTCCACCCGGATGAGGACGGCTACGACGCCGCCCAGGCCTTCGAGCGTTACGACCTGATTTCCGCGCCAGTGGTGGACAAGAACGGCAAGCTGATCGGTCGTCTGACCATCGACGAGATGGTCGACCTGATCCGTGAGGAAAGCGAAAGCGAAGTGCTGAACATGGCCGGTCTGCGCGAGGAAGAAGACATCTTCGCCTCGGTGTGGAAGTCGGTTCGCAACCGTTGGGCCTGGCTGGCGATCAACCTGGTCACCGCGTTTCTGGCGTCGCGGGTGATCGGCCTGTTCGAAGGCTCGATCGAGAAGCTGGTGGCGCTGGCGGCGCTGATGCCCATCGTCGCCGGTATCGGCGGTAACTCGGGTAACCAGACCATCACCATGATCGTTCGCGCCATGGCGCTGGATCAGGTCAGCACCGGCAATACCAAGCGCCTGGTACGCAAGGAGCTCGGCGTATCCCTGATCAACGGCATCCTCTGGGGTGGGGTGATCGGCGCCGTCGCCTATGGGCTTTACGGCAGTTGGTCGCTGGGCGTGGTGATGACGGCGGCAATGACCCTGAACCTGCTGCTGGCAGCGCTGATGGGGGTGCTGATCCCCATGACCCTGGCACGCCTGGGGCGCGACCCGGCCATGGGGGCCAGTGTGATGATCACCGCCATGACCGACAGCGGCGGTTTCTTCATCTTCCTGGGGCTGGCGTCGATCTTCTTGCTGTAGGTCGCTTCAGTTCATCAGCTCGACCAGTCGCCAGGTATCGAGAAAGGCCGTCACCCTCGTGATCCGGCCGTTCTCCAGCTGCATGTGCCATGAGTAGCTGTTCTCGTAGCGGCTGCCGTCCTTGGCAGTTGCCTGGCCATCCCAGTGCACGACCACATGAGGTCCTTGCGCCACGATCTGGCGGACGGTGGGCACGATGGGTGTCGCCAGTTTGTCGGTGATGGGTTTGACTGCATCTTCCAAGAACGCCTCGCGTGTAGGGTAAGTCCCTGAGTACGGGCTGCTGCCGGCCACGACCCAGGTGGCATCATCGGCCAGCAACTGGAAGATGCCGCCCTGGCCTGCGCGCCAATCATCGAAGGCTTTTTGAATCAGGGCCTGATTGGCCGCCGTGTTGTCACTTGCCCAGGCCGGGAGGCAGAGTGATGCGCTCAGTAGCAATGCAGCGATGATCTTTTGCATGTTCATGGGCTTTTTCTCTTGGCTGATGGGGATGGTTACTCGTCGGTTGGAGGGGCTTTGCGGCGCAGTACCATGCCGCCGTGGTAGAGCACGTCGTCGACGAACTCACCGTCGGCGGTAAAACCGCTGTCGTCGAGGTAGTCGATGTGGTTGCCGGTGACGCGGTAGTGACCCTGGTAGGCGCTTTCGCGATTGCCGCGCGCCTCGTCATACCGGCCGTTGGCCAATAACTCATGGCGGACACGACCGTCGTCCGTGATCCACATGTCTACGTAAGGATGCGGGTTCTCGGATTGCGCGATTGCCGCGCCGGGTAGCAGGGAGCCGCGGATCAGCAGAGCTGCGACGGTGTTCTTCGCTGACATGCTGGGCTCCATCAATAGGGGCTGGCGGTTGGGCGCACGATCAGTTCGCTGACGTCGACGTCGTCGGGCTGTTCGACTGCATAGGCCACGGCGCGGGCGATGGCGTCTGGCGTGATGGCGACGCGGCGGAAGGCTTTCATCGCCTCGCGCGCATGGGCATCGGAGATGCTGTCGGCCAGTTCGGACTCGACCACGCCGGGGCAGATCGTGGTGACGCGGATGCGCTCGCTTTCCTGGCGCAGGCCTTCGGAAATCGCCCAGACGGCATACTTGCTGGCGCAGTAGACCGCAGCTGTCGGCGATACGGCGTGGGCGCCGATGGAGGCGATATTGATGACCTGACCGCGTCCGCGTTCTTCCATGCCTGGCAGCACGGCGGCAATACCGTGCAGCACGCCCCTGATGTTGACGTCGATCATGCGGTTCCACTCATCCACCTTCAGGGCGTTGAGCGGCGACAGCGGCATGACGCCGGCATTGTTGATGATCACGTCGATGGGGCCGTGATGCGTTTCGGCATGCTCGACGAAGGCCTGCATGTCATGCAGTTGGCTGACGTCGACGGCGCGGCAGGAGGCATGTTGACCTTGTGCCTGCAGCTCTTCTGTCAGTGCCTGCAGGCGCTCGATGCGTCGGGCGCCGAGTGCCACTCGATGACCCAGGCTTGCCAGGTGTCTGGCGGTGGCTTCGCCGATGCCGCTGCTGGCGCCGGTGATGAGGATGACTTTGCTCATGTCGGTCTCCATTGCGTTATGGAGCATCCATGCTAGGCAGGGGCGGGCCGGCTGCTAAGTCTCGTTACTCTTTCGATATTGCCTGTTTCTATTGAATGCTTCCTACAATGGCCGGGTATTGATCACGAGTCGAAAGCGGCGCATGAGCATGAGTTCCGAGAGCATCAAGCGGCGCATGGTCGAACTGATGCTGCGCCTGGCCCCCGAGGAGGGGTACACCGCAGCGCAGCTCGACGGGGTTACCTTCATGCGCTCCAATCGCTCGCTACCGGTTACCCCGGCGCTGTATGAGCCGAGCATCGTGATCGTGATCCAGGGGCGCAAGAGCGGGCTGCACGACGGCAATCTGTATGTCTACGACGCGCAGCACTATCTGGTGCTGGCGCTGCCCTTGCCGTTCTCCATCGAAACCGAGGCCAGTGCCGAAGAGCCCATGCTGGGGGTGGCGCTGCGTGTCGACCCGCTGTTGGTGGCCGAGCTGGTCATGGATCTGGAAGAGCCCCAGCCAACTCAACCGGCAACGCTGTATTCCAGCCCTATGGATGCGCGCCTGAGTGACGCCACGTTGCGCCTGCTGGAGGCCCTGGCCGACCCTGACGAGGTGCGCCTGCTCGGCCCATCGATTCTGCGTGAGATCGTCTTTCGCGTGCTGCAGGGTGAGCAGGGCAGTGGCCTGCGCGCGACCCTGGCGCAGAACAGCCATTTCGGTCGTATCGCGCGCGTCCTGCAGCGGATTCACCGGGATTATCAGGAGTCGCTCGATGTGCCCTCGCTGGCCGAAGTCGCCAGCATGAGCGTGCCGACCTTCCATGTGCATTTCAAGGCGATGACCAGCCGTTCGCCGCTGCAGTACCTCAAGGCCATTCGCCTGCATCAGGCGCGGCTGCTGATGATCCGCAGCGACATGAGTGCGCTCAGTGCTGCGCAGTGCGTCGGGTATGAAAGCCCGTCGCAGTTCAATCGGGAGTTCAAGCGCCTGTTCGGGCGCACCCCTGGCGATGAGACGCGCCACTTCAAGACCCTGCTGAGGCTTGCTCCTGCCGTTGATAGCGTGGCTCGCTCCGCCTCCTGAGGTTTCGCTCGCAGGGCCTTCATGCTTCTTTGGTAGTGGATGCTTGTAAACCACTACATAAATAGCCCGTCCGGCCCTTTTGGCGTTTGCTTCAAACGCTCGTTTCACGCTAAGGTTCGCCAGCTTTGCCCAGGCGCTGACGCTGGGCGCTCCTAATCAATAATGAACGCAGCCGCCTGGCTGCTGGCCAAAGGAGCCAAGATGACCTCCAGTGAACTGCTGCTCGAGGGTGTCGAACTCATGCTGTTCGGCATGGGCTTCGTATTTGTCTTTCTGGTGTTGCTGGTGGGGGTGGTCAGTCTGATGTCACGTCTGATCGCGACCTTCGCTCCACCCGCGCCGAGCCCGGCGATTTCTTCTCCAGCGCCTGGTGTCAGGTCGGCCAGCCATGAGCCGGATGCAGAAACACTGGTCGCCATCCAATCCGCTATTGCCCAGCACCGCGCGCGCCGCGGTTGATCAGGTTCAGAGGGAGCACCTGTATGACTGCCGTAAAACAAGCACTCGGAATCACCGATGTGGTGCTGCGTGATGCGCATCAGTCGATCCTGGCGACGCGTGTTCGTCTCGAAGACATGCTGCCGATTGCGCCCAAGCTCGATCAGGTCGGCTTCTGGTCGGTGGAGTCCTGGGGCGGCGCGACCTTCGATGCCTGCATTCGTTATCTGGGCGAAGACCCCTGGGAGCGTATCCGCGAACTGAAGAAAGCCATGCCCAATACCCGCCAGCAGATGCTGCTGCGCGGGCAGAACCTGCTCGGCTACCGTCACTACGCCGATGACGTGGTGGAAAGGTTCGTCGAGCGCGCCGCCGTCAATGGCGTCGATGTGTTCCGCGTATTCGATGCGATGAACGACCCGCGCAACCTGGAAACCGCCCTCAAGGCCGTCAAGCAGCAGGGCAAGCATGCCCAGGGCACCATCTCCTACACCACCAGCCCGGTGCATACGCTGGACATGTGGGTCGACCTGGCCAAGCAGATCGAAGACATGGGTGCCGACTCGGTGGCGATCAAGGACATGGCCGGCATTCTCACGCCCTATACCGCCTTCGAGCTGGTGTCGCGCCTGAAGGCCAGCCTGGCGATCCCGATTCATATGCAGTGCCACGCCACCGCCGGGCTGTCGTCGGTGGCCATTCTCAAGGCGGTGGAAGCCGGTATCGACAACGTCGACACCGCGATTTCCTCGCTGTCGATGACCTATGGTCATTCGCCGACCGAGTCGGTAGTGGCCATGTTCCAGGGTACCGAGCGCGACACCGGACTGAATCTGGAGTTGCTGGAAGAAATCGCCGCGTACTTCCGTGAGGTGCGCAAGAAATACGCGAAGTTCGAAGGCAACCTCAAGGGCGTCGACTCGCGCATCCTGGTCGCTCAGGTGCCTGGCGGCATGCTCACCAACATGGAAAGCCAGCTCAAGGAGCAGGGCGCCCAGGACAAGTTCGATCAGGTGCTGGCCGAGATTCCCCGCGTGCGCGAAGACCTGGGTTTCATTCCGCTGGTGACGCCCACTTCGCAGATCGTCGGCACCCAGGCGGTGATCAACGTGCTCACTGGTGAGCGCTACAAGTCCATTACCAAGGAAACCGCCGGCGTGCTCAAAGGCGAGTACGGCGCCGCGCCCGCGCCGTTCAACGCCGAACTGCAGGCCCGTGTACTCGACGGTGGCGAAGCGATCACCTGCCGTCCGGCTGATCTGCTCGAGGCCGAGATGGACAAGCTGACTGCCGAACTCGAGGGCATTGCTCAGGAGAAAGGCATCAAGCTGGCTGTCGACGCAATCGACGACGTCCTGACCTATGCGCTGTTCCCGCAGATCGGCTTGAAGTTCCTGGAAAATCGCGGCAACCCGGCGGCCTTCGAGCCTGTGCCGACCGGCAGGCAAGCCCCGGCTCGCGAGGCCGGCAAGCCTGAGGTCTACACCGTCGAGGTCAATGGCAAGTCGTTCGTCGTGCAGGTGAACGAAGGCGGCGATATCGAAGGTATCAAGCCCGTCGGGGGGGCGGCGAGCACCGCACCCGCGGCTCCTGTCGCAGTGGGCGGCGGCGAGCCGCAAGCCGCGCCGCTGGCTGGCAATATCTTCAAGGTGCTGGTGCAGCCTGGCCAGGTCGTGGAGGAAGGGCAGCTGGTGATCATCCTCGAAGCCATGAAGATGGAAACCGAGATCCGCGCCTTCAGGGCCGGTACCATCGGTGCCGTCAACGTCAAGGTCGGCGATGCAGTGGCAGTGGGCGCAAGCCTGCTGACCATCGGCTGAGGGGCATACCATGGAAAAGCTGCTCAAGCTCTGGCAGAGCACTGGTCTGTACCATCTGGAGCCCGGTCAGGCATTCATGATCGCGGTCTGCCTGTTGCTGATCTACCTGGCCATCAAGAAGGGCTTCGAGCCCCTCTTGCTGGTGCCCATCGGCTTCGGTGGCCTGCTGTCGAACATTCCAGTGGCCAACATGGCCGAGGGCGCGGGTTTTCTGCACCTGATCTATGAAGTGGGCCTGCCGACCAGCATCTTCCCGCTGCTGATCTTCCTTGGCGTCGGCGCCATGACCGACTTCGGCCCGATGCTGGCCAATCCGAAGACGTTGCTGCTTGGCGCCGCTGCGCAGTTCGGCATCTTCGGCACCCTGCTCGGCGCCCTGGCGATCACTGCGCTGGGCATTCCCGGCATGGAGTTCACCCTCAAGGAGGCGGCGTCCATCGCCATCATCGGCGGGGCGGACGGGCCGACCTCGATCTTCGTTACCTCAAAGCTGGCGCCCGACCTGCTCGGCCCCATTGCCGTCGCGGCCTATGCCTACATGGCGCTGGTGCCGTTGCTGCAGCCGCCGATCATGCGTGCGCTGACCACCAAGGAGGAGCGCGCCATCGTCATGCAGCAGCTGCGCCCGGTGGGACAGACCGAGAAGATCATCTTCCCCATCGTGCTGTGCGTTCTGATTGGCATGCTGCTGCCTGACGCCGCGCCGCTGATCGGCATGTTCGCCCTCGGCAATCTGCTGCGCGAGGCCGGTGTAGTCGAGCGTCTGGCCGATACCTCGCGCAATGCGCTGATCAATATCGTCACCATCTTCCTCGGTCTGACCGTGGGTTCGAAGCTGTCGGCCGAGGCCTTCCTGCAGCTCAAGACCCTGGGCATTCTCATGCTGGGCATGGTGGCGTTTTGCGCAGGCACCGCGGCCGGTGTGCTGATGGCCAAGCTGATGAACCTGTTCAGCACGCACAAGGTCAATCCGCTGATCGGCTCGGCCGGTGTGTCGGCAGTGCCGATGGCGGCTCGGGTTTCGAACAAGGTCGGCCTGGAGGCCAACCCGCAGAACTTCCTGCTGATGCATGCCATGGGGCCTAACGTGGCCGGGGTGATTGGCTCGGCAGTGGCGGCGGGGGTGTTGCTCAGCTTCGTTGGCTGATTTAGGCGCGGCGTTCGCTCCGCGCCTTTTCGTTGCCCATAAAAAAACCGGCTCAAGGCCGGTTTTTTTTATGGGCTCGCCTCAGGCTTCTTCGGCGGCCATTTCCACGTCGTGGGCAATCAGAGCGACCAGCGCGTTCTGCTGGCGGCGCGACAACTGACGAAAACGCTGCAGCAATTCACGCTCATGGAGGCTCAGTTCGGGGCTGTCGAGGCGCAGGCTGAGATCGTCATCCAGAGCACCTTCCTGAAGCATGCTTTGCTCCAGGCGGGCGATGATTTCCGAATTCATGCTGCGGTGATGGTTGCGTGCTACGTCAGCGATACGCTCACGCATGCCATCTGGCAAGCGAACGACAAATTTGTCAGCCGTGCGGCTGGAATAAATAGCCTGTTTCATAGGGCGCATACATTACCGGTTAGTTCAGGGAGCGATACTGGTAGTCAGTGTCGAGATTGTCACCGGTTTGACCGTGTTTCGCACTAGCCGTTCAACCGGTATCGCGTTGTGCGTCATTATGACCCGAGAGTCATCTGAACAATTCCTTGACGCCAAATACGTGTCGGATTGTGAATCAGGTGGCGGCTTTATGCCAGCACCGATTGTCTGAAATGCGCGGTATTCGGCAGAAGTCATGCCGGTGCTGTGCTCGATTATAAAAGTTTCGGTCACTCAATCGTCATCACTGATTCACAAGTCTGACACAGCTTGCGCCTACCTTGGTCTACACCAGAAGGCGCCAGCTCGCTGCCTTCGTATCGACAATGATAGTAGAGGGCCAGCCCATGCGCGCAGCGATTCGAGTCGACCGTCTGAACAAGAGCTTCGGCCGTAAACAGGCGTTGTTCGATCTGGCTCTTTCGGTACAGCCGGGTGAAATGGTGGCGTTGATCGGCGCGTCGGGTTCGGGCAAGTCGACCCTGCTGCGCCATCTCGCCGGCTTGGCGCGCGGCGATGCCGGCAGTATCGAGGTGCTCGGGCGTCAGGTGCAGGCCGATGGCCGTCTGAACGGCGACGTGCGTCGCCAGCGCGCCGATATCGGCTACATCTTCCAGCAGTTCAATCTGGTGGGGCGCCTCAGTGTGCTGCAGAACGTGCTGCTCGGCGGTCTGGGGCGCATGCCGCGCTGGCGTGGCAGTCTCGGCCTGTTCAATGCCGAGGAAAAACAGCGTGCCATGCAGGCGCTGGAGCGGGTCGGCCTGGCCGAGTTCGCTGCTCAGCGTGCTTCGACCCTCTCGGGCGGGCAGCAGCAACGCGTGGCTATCGCCCGCGCGCTGTGCCAACAGGCCGAGGTGATTCTCGCCGATGAGCCGATCGCCTCGCTCGACCCGGAGTCGGCGCGCAAGGTGATGGAGATTCTCGCCGACATCAACCGTCACGACGGCAAGACGGTGGTGGTGACTCTGCATCAGGTCGACTACGCGGTGCGCTATTGCCAGCGCGCGGTTGCGCTGAAGGGCGGGCGCATCCATTTCGATGGCCCGACCACGGGCTTCAACCCCGATTTCCTCAACGATCTCTACGGCGGCGATCTCGATATCAGCCTGCTGCTGCCGCAAGGGCAGCGCCCTCGGGCTGTAGAGCGTCCGCTGACGCTGGCCAAGGCCTGACGTCACCTCCCTCATTCGAAACAACAACGCCAACCCGCAACAGGAGTGTGCTCCATGTTCAAACGCATCGGCCAGGTGCTGGCTGCCTCCGCGCTCGTCACCGGTTCCCTGCTGGGCTCGGCCCAGGCTGCCGAGGAACTCAACTTCGGCATCATTTCCACCGAGTCTTCGCAGAACCTCAAGGCCATGTGGGAACCCTTCCTGGCCGACATGAGCAAGCAGACCGGCGTGAAGATCAACGCCTTCTTCGCCCCTGACTATGCCGGGATCATCCAGGGCATGCGCTTCGACAAGGTCGACGTGGCCTGGTACGGCAACAAGTCGGCGATGGAAGCGGTCGACCGCGCCGGTGGCGAGATCTTCGCCCAGACCGTGGCGGCCAACGGCGCGCAGGGTTACTACAGCCTGCTGGTGGCGCACAAGGACAGCGCGATCAACTCGGCCGAGGACATGCTCAAGAACGCCAAGAGCCTGACCTTCGCCAACGGCGACCCGAACTCCACTTCCGGCTACCTGGTGCCCGGTTACTACGTGTTCGCCCAGAACAATGCCGACGCCGGCAAGATCTTCAAGCGCTCGCTCAACGGCAGCCATGAGGTCAATGCGTTGTCGGTGGCCAACAAGCAGGTCGACGTCGGCACTTTCAACAGCGAGGGCATGGAGCGTCTGGAAGTGACCGCGCCGGACAAGGCTGCGCAGCTCAAGGTGATCTGGACCTCGCCGCTGATCCCGTCCGACCCCATCGTCTGGCGCAAGAATCTGCCGCAGGAAACCCGCGACAAACTGCGTGACTTCTTCATGAGCTACGGCGCCAAGCCGGAAGAGAAGAAGGTGCTCGCAGGCCTGCAGTGGGGCCAGTTCAAGGCTTCCGACAACGATCAGCTGCTGCCGATTCGCCAGCTCGAACTGTTCAAGAAGCGCACCGAAGTGGCTAACAACGCCACGCTCAATGACGCCGACAAGCAGGCTCAGCTCAAGGAACTGGACGCCGAGCTGGCCAAGCTGGAGCAGCGCATGGCCGAGCGTGAGAAGCAAGGCGGCGCCAGCGCCGGCTGACCCCGGGAGCCGCCCCGCGCTGGTGGGGCGGCTCGCGCAACGCTCGCCGCTGAAGCGTCTCTAACAGGATCGAGAATTACCCATGACCACACTGACCACCGCCACCCCGGTCGCCGACGGCAAGCGCAGCTGGCCGCAACTGATCGGCTGGGGCCTGTTCTTCGCCGTACTTGCCTGGTCCTGGCAGGGCGCGGAAATGAACCCGCTGGCGCTGGTGCGCGATGCCGGCAACATGGCCACCTTCGCCGCCGACTTCTTCCCGCCGGACTTCAGCAACTGGCAGCACTACCTCAAGGAGATGGTGGTCACCGTGCAGATCGCCCTCTGGGGCACGGTGCTGGCCATCGTCTGCGCCATTCCTCTGGGCATTCTCTGCTCCGAGAACATCGTGCCCTGGTGGATCTATCAACCGGTACGCCGAGTGATGGATGCCTGCCGTTCGATCAACGAAATGGTCTTCGCCATGCTCTTCGTCGTCGCGGTCGGCCTCGGCCCCTTCGCCGGCGTGCTGGCACTGTTCATCAGCACCACTGGGGTGCTGGCCAAGCTGTTCGCCGAAGCGGTCGAGGCCATCGACCCTGGCCCGGTCGAAGGCGTGCGCGCCACTGGTGCCAGCGCGCTACAGGAAGTGATCTTCGGCGTCATCCCGCAGGTGCTGCCGCTGTGGATTTCCTACTCGCTGTACCGTTTCGAGTCCAACGTGCGCTCGGCCACGGTGGTCGGCATGGTCGGCGCTGGTGGCATCGGGGTGATCCTCTGGGAGGCCATCCGTGGCTTCCAGTTCGCCCAGACCTGCGCGCTGCTGATCGTGATCATCCTGGTGGTGAGCGCCATCGACATCCTGTCCCAGCGCCTGCGCAAGCTCTTTATCTGAAGGAGAGGGAGGGCGCCTGCGTGCGCCCTTTTCAAACGATGAACTTGTCTAGACAAAGCGAACCGCTGTACCGCGAACTGGCTGCCGTGCTGCGCGAAGACCTGCAGCGCATGAGTCCGGGTGACTACCTGCCGGGCGAGATGCAACTGGCCGCGCGGTTTTCCGTCAACCGTCACACCCTGCGCCGCGCGGTGGACGAACTGGTGCTCGAAGGCCGTCTGCTGCGTCGCCAGGGCAAGGGCACTCAGGTGCTGGCCAAGCCGCTGGTGTATCCGGTGGAGGCGGGCAGTGCCTTCAGCCAGTCGCTGTCGGCGCTCGGCCATCGGGTCGAGGCGCAACTGATCGAGCGCCTGCGCCGCAGTGGCAGCAGCGAGGAGTGCCGCCACCTGCAACTGCCCGATGGCAGCGAGCTGGTCGAACTGGCCACGCTGCGCCTGCTCGACGGCCAGCCGATGAGCCTGATCCGTCACCGTTTCTGCGCCAGCCTGGCGCCGCTGCTGGCCGACTACCAGGGTGGTTCGCTGCGCCAGTACCTGGCCGAGCGCGACCTGCCGCTGGCGCGCACCTTCAGCCTGATCGGTGCGCGTCTGCCCAGCCGCGAAGAAGCCGCGCACCTGCTGATGCCACGCCATGCGCCGCTGCTCAGCGTACTCACCCTGTCCCGCGACCCTGCCGGTCGTGCGGTGGAGCTGGCGCAGTCCAGCAGCCGCGCCGACCGCTTCCAGTACCAGGTAGCGACCTGATGGAGACCCGCATGAACGACCATGATCCGAACATCGCCGCGCGCCAGCGCTGGATGGGCGTGCTGGCCCGCGCCGGCGACGCCCTCGACGCCCATGAGGCGGCGCTCAAGGACAGCGACTACCAACTGATCCGCTCCCCCGAGGTCGGTATGACCCTGGTGCGCGGACGCATGGGGGGCACCGGCAGCGCCTTCAATCTCGGCGAGATGACCGTGACTCGCTGCGTGGTGCGCCTGGCCGATGGGCGCACCGGCTACAGCTATCTGGCCGGACGCGACAAGCGCCGCGCCGAACTGGCGGCGCTGGCCGACGCCCACCTGCAGGGCAGCGACCAGGCGCGCTGGCTCAGTGATCTGATCGAACCACTGGTCCGCCAGCAGCGCCAACAGCGCCTGGCCCGGGCCGCACAGACTGCCACCACCCAGGTGGAGTTCTTCACCCTGGTCAGAGGAGAGGATTGATGACTACGCCGCACAGCTCGCACTGGCTGCAACCGGCTTTCGACGACCCGGTGCTGGACGCCCAGGTCAGCTTCCGCGCCGCCCTCGCTGCCCTGGCCGAACCCGGCCTGGCCCAGTCGATGGCCCGCGCCCACGCCCTGGGTGATCTGGCGCCGGCCACCTATGGCCTGTGCCTGGCCTTCCTCGACAGCGACACACCGCTGTGGCTCGCGCCGCGCTTCGACACGCCGCTGATCCGCGCCAATCTGGCTTTCCATTGTGGTTGCCCGATCGTCGCCGAGCGCGAGATCGCCCTGTTTGCCCTGCTCGACGAAAGCGAGCTCGACGACCTGTCGGACTTCGACAACGGCAGCGAGCGCTACCCGGATCAGTCCTGCACGCTGCTGATTCAGCTCGCTGACCTGCACGCCGGTGCCGCTCTGCGCTGGCGTGGGCCGGGCATCAAGGACGTGCGTAGCGTCAACCTGCCGCTGCCGGCCTCGTTCTGGCAGCAGCGCCAGGCGCGCAGCGCCTTTCCCCGTGGCCTGGATTGCTTCTTCGCCGCAGGCGGTGAGGTGATCGGCCTGCCGCGCAGTACCCGCGTGCTGATCGAAACCGAGGAGGCTGCCTGATGTATGTCGCCGTCAAGGGTGGCGAACGCGCCATCGACAATGCCCATCAACTGCTGGCCAGCCGTCGCCGTGGCGACACCGCCGTCGCCGAACTGGGCGTGCAGCAGGTGCGTCAGCAACTGCCGCTGGCCGTGGCCCGCGTGATGAGCGAAGGCTCGCTGTACGACGAGGAACTGGCCGCACTGGCCATCAAGCAGGCGGCCGGCGACCTGATGGAAGCCATCTTCCTCCTGCGCGCCTACCGCACCACCTTGCCGCGTTTCGGCGCCAGCGAGCCGCTGGACAGCACGCAGATGCAGCTGCAGCGCCGCATCTCCGCCACCTTCAAGGACCTGCCCGGCGGCCAGCTGCTCGGCCCGACCTTCGATTACACCCACCGCCTGCTGGACTTTGCCCTGCTGGCCGAGGGCGAGTATCCGGCGCCGGAAGCGGTTGTCGCCGATGAGCCCAAGCCCTGTCCTCGCGTGCTCGATTTTCTCGCTGACGAGGGCCTGATGGCCCGCGAGGTGGACGACGGCGCACCGGTGCCGGACATCACCCGCGAGCCGCTGGCCTTTCCCGCCACACGTGCCGAGCGCCTGCAGGCGTTGGCCCGTGGCGACGAAGGCTTCCTCCTGGCGCTGGGTTATTCCACCCAGCGCGGCTACGGCCGCAACCACCCGTTCGCCGGGGAGATCCGCATTGGTGACGTCGAGGTGTGGATGACGCCCGCCGAACTGGGCTTCGCCGTGCCGCTGGGCGACATCGAAATCACCGAGTGCGAGATGGTCAACCAGTTCGTCGGTGAAAGCGCCGAGCAGGCGCAGTTCACCCGTGGCTACGGCCTGGCCTTCGGTTACGCCGAACGCAAGGCCATGGGCATGGCCCTGGTCGACCGCGCCCTGCGCGCCGGCGAGTACGGCGAGGAAGTGCAGGGCCCGGCGCAGGAGGAGGAATTCGTGCTGATGCACTGCGACAACGTCGAGGCCGCCGGCTTCGTCTCGCACCTCAAATTGCCGCACTACGTCGACTTCCAGGCCGAACTGGAACTGATCCGCAAGCTGCGCCGCCAGGCGCCGGCAGAGGAGAACCGCTGATGAACCTGTCCACTGCAAGCGGCGCCCGCGAGGCGTCGGCCTACAACTTCGCCTACCTCGACGAACAGACCAAGCGCATGATTCGTCGAGGCCTGCTCAAGGCCGTATCCATCCCCGGCTACCAGGTGCCCTTCGGCGGCCGCGAGATGCCGCTGCCCTACGGCTGGGGCACCGGTGGCATGCAACTGACCGCCGCCATTCTCGGTGCGGATGATGTGCTCAAGGTGATCGACCAGGGCGCTGACGACACCACCAACGCGGTGTCCATCCGCCGTTTCTTCGCCCGTACCGCCGGCGTCGCCACCACCGAGCGCACGGCTGCCGCCAGCGTGATCCAGACCCGCCATCGCATCCCCGAAACGCCACTTTCGGCCGGGCAGATCATGGTCTACCAGGTGCCGATTCCCGAGCCACTGCGCTTCATCGAACCGAGCGAGCAGGAGACAAGGACCATGCATGCGCTGGAGGACTACGGCGTGATGCACGTGAAGCTGTATGAGGACATCGCCACCTTCGGCCATATCGCCACCGCCTATGCCTACCCGGTGACGGTGGATGAGCGCTACGTGATGGACCCGTCGCCGATCCCGAAATTCGACAACCCCAAGCTGGACATGAGCCCGGCGCTGATGCTGTTCGGCGCCGGTCGCGAGAAGCGCCTCTACGCGGTACCGCCGTTCACCAAGGTAATCAGCCTGGACTTCGAGGATCACCCCTTCGCCGTGCAGCAGTGGGACGAGTGCTGCGCCTTCTGCGGCAGCAACGAGTCCTTTCTCGACGAGCTGATCGTCGACGACGCCGGCAGCAAGCGCTACGTCTGCTCCGACACCGACTACTGCCGCCAGCGCACCGAACGCCTCGAGGAGAACCTGCAATGAGCGCCGCCGAACGTTTGCAACCTGCCTTGGCAACGGCCGAGCCGCTGTTCTCGGCGCGTGATCTGACCCGCCTGTACGGCCCGGAAAAGGGCTGCCAGGGGGTGAGCTTCGACCTCTATCCCGGTGAAGTGCTGGGCATCGTCGGCGAGTCCGGGTCGGGCAAGTCCACCCTGCTCAGCCTGCTCTCCGGGCGCTGCCCGCCGGATCGCGGCAACGTGAGCTATCGCGGCCGCGACGGCCAGTGGCTCGACCTGTACAGCGCCAGCGAGGCGCAGCGGCGCACGCTGTTGCGCACCGAATGGGGCTTCGTCGAGCAGAGCCCGCGCGACGGTCTGCGCATGGCGGTATCGGCCGGCGCCAACATCGGCGAGCGGCTGATGGCCCAGGGCGTGCGCCACTATGGCGAGCTGCGCGCCGCCGGGCTCGACTGGCTGAGCCAGGTGGAGATCGACCCGGCGCGTATCGACGACCTGCCGCGCACCTTCTCCGGCGGCATGCGGCAGCGCCTGCAGATCGCCCGCAACCTGGTCTCCGCGCCGCGCCTGGTGTTCATGGACGAGCCGACCGGGGGCCTCGATGTCTCCGTTCAGGCGCGCCTGCTGGATCTGCTGCGCGGGTTGGTGCGCGAGCTGGACCTGGCGGTGGTGATCGTCACCCACGACCTGGCGGTGGCGCGCCTGCTGGCCGACCGCCTGATGGTGATGAGGCGCTCGAAGGTGGTGGAGGCGGGGCTGACCGACCAGATTCTCGACGATCCGCAGCATCCGTATTCGCAGTTGCTGGTGTCGTCGGTGTTGCAGCCATGAGCCTACTGCGAACTGGTGCAGCGTAGGGTGGATGAAGCTCTTCTCATCCACCAGTGAGTCGCCATCGGTGGATGGATAAAGCGCCATCCACCCTACAACCGCCAACCCTTGTGGGCGCTTTTCTCCCCTCTCCCGCTTGCGGGAGAGGGGCCGGGGGAGAGGGGCTTCGCTTGCATCGAGTCGCCTGCACCACCCTCTCCCCAGCCCTCTCCCATCAATGGGAGAGGGGGCAGATCGTGCCTACCGTAATCGAGGTGTATATGAACAACCTGATCGAGGTCAGCGGCCTCAGCAAGACCTTCACCCTGCACCAGCAGAACGGCGTCGTCCTGCAGGTGCTGCGTGACCTGAACTTCAGCGTGCGGGGCGGCGAGTGCCTGGTGCTGCACGGCCAGTCCGGCGCTGGCAAGTCGACCCTGCTGCGCACGCTGTACGGCAACTACCTGGCCGCTGGCGGCAGCATCCGCATCCGTCACCAGGGCGCGCCGGTGGAACTGGTCGGCGCCGAGCCACGCCAGGTGCTGGACGTGCGGCGCCAGAGTCTGGGTTATGTCAGTCAGTTCCTGCGGGTGATCCCGCGCGTCTCGACCCTGGACGTGGTGATGGAACCGGCGCTGTCGCGTGGCTGGGCGCGTGCCGATGCGCAGGCGCGTGCCAAGGAACTGCTGGCCCGCCTGAATATTCCCGAGGCGCTCTGGCAACTGGCGCCGGGCACCTTCTCCGGGGGCGAGCAGCAACGCGTCAATATCGCCCGCGGCTTCATGGTCGAGTGGCCGGTAATGCTGCTGGACGAGCCCACCGCCTCGTTGGACGACGCCAACCGCCAGGTGGTGCTGGAGCTGATCAACGAAGCCAAGGCCGCCGGCAGCGCACTGATTGGCATTTTCCACGACCGCAGCGCCCGCGAGGCGGTGGCCGACCGCTACCTCGACATGAGCGCCGAGGCGGCGCAACCGGAGTACGTCTATGTCGTCTGAACAGATTCTCAGCAACGCCCGCATCGTCACCGCTGAGCGGGAATTCCTGGGTAGCCTGCTGCTGCGTGACGGGCTGATCGCCGCAGTGGACGAGGGCGCCAGCCGCCTGCCGCAGGCCCAGGATCTCGGCGGCGATTACCTGCTGCCGGGGTTGGTGGAGTTGCACACCGACAACCTGGAAAAACACATGAGCCCGCGCCCTGGCGTGGACTGGCCATCGGCTTCGGCGGTACTGACCCACGACGCGCAGATCGTCGCCGCCGGCATCACCACGGTATTCGACGCGCTGTCCATCGGCGACATCAACCCGCGTGGCCGGCGCATGCAGCAGTTGCCGGCGATGATCGAGGCCATCGCTGCCAGCGAGGCGGCCGGGCAGACCCGTGCCGAGCACCGCCTGCACCTGCGTTGCGAGCTGTGCCACCCGGATGCCCTGACGATCTACCGCGACCTGGTGGAGCACCCGCTGGTGGCGCTGGTCTCGGTGATGGATCACTCGCCCGGCCAGCGCCAGTTCGCCAAGGTGGAGAAGTACCGCGAGTACTACATGGGCAAGTACCACCTGAGCCCGGCAGAGATGGAGGACTTCCTCCAGGAGCAGATCGCCAACTCGCGCCAGTACAGCGACCGTCAGCGCCGCGCCATCGTCGAGGACTGCCACAGTCGCGGCATCTCGGTGGCCAGCCATGATGACGCGACCCTGGCCCATGTACAGGAATCGGCGGATTTCGGCATGGCCATCGCCGAGTTCCCTACCACCCTGGAGGCGGCCAGGGCCAGCCATGAACTGGGTCTGAACGTATTGATGGGCGCGCCGAACGTGGTGCGTGGCGGCTCGCACTCGGGCAATATCGCCGCCGCTGAGCTGGCGCGCCATGGCGTGCTGGATATCCTCTCCAGCGACTACTACCCGGCCAGCCTGTTACATGCGGCCTGGCTGCTCGTCGGGCAGGACAACGACTATGATTTGCCTGCGGCCATCGCCACCGTGAGCCGCGCGCCGGCCAGGGCGGCCGGGCTGGATGATCGCGGCGAGATTCGCGTCGGCCTGCGCGCCGATCTGCTGCAGGCCAGGGCCCATGGCGAGCAGCCGGTGATCCAGCAGGTGTGGCGCCAAGCACGAAGGGTGTTCTGATGCAGGGCAGGTTGATCTATCTGATGGGGCCTTCGGGCTCGGGCAAGGACAGCCTGTTGCAAGCCGCGCGCGCGCCGCTGGAAGCGCACGGCTGCCGTTTCGCCCGACGGGTGATCACCCGCAGCGCTGAATCGGTAGGGGAAGATGCGCTAGGCGTCACCCCGACAGAGTTCGAGCGCCTGGAGGGCGAGGGCGCCTTTGCCCTGAGCTGGCGCGCCAATGGCCTGGCCTACGGCATCCCGCGCGAGATCGAGGACTGGCTGAGCGCCGGGCAGGATGTGCTGATCAATGGTTCGCGCGGTCATCTCGAGGCTGCGCGCCAGCGCTATCCGGATTTGCTGGCGGTTCTTCTACAGGTCGATGAGGCAGTGCTGCGCCAACGCCTGCTGGCCCGTGGCCGGGAGACGCCTGCGCAGATCGAGCAGCGCCTGGCCCGCAGCCGCAGCTTTGCTGTTGTGGGAGGCGCTTCAGCGGCGACTGCAGGGATGCAGGAGGTAGAGCGAAGCAGGATGCCCGAGCCGAAAGCCCCTCCCACAATGGTCTCTGCGGAGAGTCTCGTCGTCTTGGACAACTCCGGCCCCCTGCAGCAAACCGTCACCCGTCTGCTGCACCTGCTCGACGAGGCCCGCCGATGCGCCTGACCCTGCTCGGTACCGGCGATGCCCGCCAGGTGCCCGTATACAACTGCAGTTGCCCGGCCTGCGATGCGGCGCGTGTGTATCCGGCGCGTCGTCGTGGCCCCTGTTGCGCGCTGATCGAGTGCGGCGCGCAGCGCTGGCTGATCGACAGCGGCCTGACCGACCTGACCGAGCGCTTCCCGCCCCAAAGCCTCAGCGGCATCCTGCAGACCCACTACCACGCCGACCATGCCCAGGGACTGCTGCACCTGCGCTGGGGCCAGGGGCTGGTGATTCCGGTGCATGGCCCGGACGACCCGGAGGGCCTGGCCGATCTGTACAAGCACCCCGGCATTCTCGACTTCAGCCAGCCATTCGCCGCCTTCGAGCGCCGTCAGCTGGGTGAGCTGAGCGTCACGGCCTTGCCGCTGAATCATTCCAAGCCGACCTTCGGGTACCTATTCGAAGGGCGGGGGTTCGAAGGGCAGGGGCTCGAAGGGTACGGAGTGCAAGGGCAGGGCAGGCGCATCGCCTACCTCACCGATACCTTCGGTGTGCCGGAAGCGAGTTGCGCCGAATTGCAGCGTGCACCGCTGGATGTGCTGGTGCTCGATTGCTCCACCGCGCCGCAACCTGTCGCACCGCGCAACCACAACGACCTGACCCGCGCGCTGGAGGTCATCGAGCGGTTGCAGCCGACGCAGGCGGTGCTGACCCATATCGGCCATGCCTTCGACGCCTGGTTGCTGGATCATCCCGACGCGTTGCCGAGCGGCGTAAGCCTGGCCAGCGACGGCCTGGTGCTTTGATTGTGCTGAGCCCAACGTTTCCGAGGTGTACGACTTTGCCGTCTCAGTGCACAACCTTCCGGCTGCTTGCCCTGAGAACATCATGAAGGCTCGCCGCATTACCCTGCTGCTGTGTACGGCCGAAACCCTGGGCATGGCCGGTTTTGCCCTGTTCGCCGCATTGCTGCCGCAATTCCAGGTGCTCTGGGAGCTGAGCAATACCGAGGCCGGCTGGATCGGCGGCGGCTTCTTTCTCGGTTATATGCTGGCCGTGCCGGTGCTCACGGGCCTGACCGACCGCCACGATGCCCGACTGATCTACCTGTGGGCCATGCTGCTGACGGCCGCTGCCAGCGCCGGTTTCGTCTTCGCCGATGGTTTCTGGTCGGCGCTGCTCTGGCGTGTGCTCGCCGGCATCGGCTTGGCGGGCACCTACATGCCGGGGCTCAAGGCGTTATCAGAGCGCATCGACGGCGCCTCGCAGTCGCGGGCAATCGCTTTCTACACCGCCAGCTTTGGTCTGGGCACGGCGCTGTCCTTCACCCTGTCCGGTGAGCTGGCCAAGCTCGGTGGCTGGCAGGTGCCGGCACTGCTCAGTGGCGGCTGCGCGCTGCTGGCCTGGGCGCTGGTGTACCGGGGCCTGGCGCCGAAGCCGGTGGCGGCGCATGCGCCGCGCAATCTGCTGGATCTGGCACCCATGAAGAGTCGTGCGGTGCTGGCCTACTGTCTGGCTTACGCGATGCACAACCTGGAACTGTTCGCCCTGCGCGCCTGGTTGGTGGCTTTCGTGGTGTTCTCCGGGCATCTTCAGGGCGTCGATCCCTGGCTATCGGGCACCTGGGTGGCGATGCTGGCGACGCTGATCGGTATGCCGTCGAGCATCCTTGGCAATGAGCTGGCGCTGCGTTTCGGTCGTCAGCGCTGGCTTATCGGCGTGATGCTCGCCTCCGCGCTGCTGGCAATCGTGGTCGGCCTGGGTGCGGCACTGCCGTTCTGGGTGATGCTGGTGCTGGTTCTGCTCTACGCGGTGACTGTGACCGCAGACTCCGCCGCGCTGACCGCCGGGCTGGTCAGTGTCGCCCCGGCCAGCCACCGTGGGGCAGCGATGGCGCTGTATTCCTGCACCGGCTTTACCGGCGCGTTCCTCGGGCCGCTATTGTTCGGCATGACTCTCGATGCCCTGGGTGATCAGCAGTTGCTTGGCTGGTGGGCGGCGTTCGCGCTGATGGGCCTGCTGTTGACGCTGGGCCCGCTGGCGCTGTGGTGGGCCGGCAGGGCACGCGAGGATGGTGCTCGTTGCTAGGCCCTGCGTGCCTGCTGCGTCACGCCTTCGTTCCCAGTGCTTCAGCCTGGCGCAGCCAGCTCTGGCGCTGCTCCTCATTGGAGGGGCGCACCGGGGCAAATTCACTCAGGCGCCGCGTTCTGATGCCGCAGAAACCGAGGATGGTGCGCACCATCTGTCGATGCGCCGGGGCACCGTAGATCCAGCGGAAGTACCAGCGTGGCGTGTCCATGGTCACCAGCAGGTCGGCGCTGCGCCCAGTGAGCAGCTTGTCCCAGAGTTGCGAGCGGTTGCGGTACTTGAAGGCGAAACCGGGCAGGAACACCCGGTCGAAGAAACCCTTGAGCAGCGCAGGAATGCCGCCCCACCAGACCGGGTAGACGAACACCAGGTGCTCGGCCCAGTGGATCAGACGCTGAGCTTCGAGCAGGTCCGGCTCCAGATTCTGGCTCTGCTCGTAGCCTTCACGCAGGATCGGGTCGAACTGCATCTCGCCCAGTCTGAGCTGGCGCACCACGTGCCCCTTGCTGCGGGCTCCCTGGCTGTAGGACTCGGCCAGGGCGTGGCAGAGGCTGTCCTTTTTCGGCGTGCCGAGAATCAGCAGGATTCGTTTGCCATCGCCTTCCAGCGGTGTGGCGCCGCTCTTGCCCTCAGTCATGCCGCCCGGCTCCGAGCATGTCCTGGGGTCGTACCCATTGGTCGAATTCCTCTTCGTTCAGGTAGCCGAGCTGCAGCGCGGCCTGGCGCAGGGTGCTGCCCTCGGCGTAGGCCTTCTTGGCGATCTGTGCAGCTTTGTCGTAGCCGATGTGGGGGTTGAGCGCGGTCACCAGCATCAGGCCATTCTCCAGGTGTGCGGCCATTTGCGCGGCATCCGGTTGCAGATCGGCGACGCAGTGCTGCTGGAAGTTGCGGCAACCATCGGCGAGCAGGCGGATCGATTGCAGCAGGTTATGAATGATCACCGGCTTGAACACGTTCAGCTGCAGGTGGCCCTGGCTGGCGGCGAAGCTGATGGTGGCATCGTTGCCCAGTACCTGGCAGGCGAGCATCGACAGCGCTTCGCATTGGGTCGGGTTGACCTTGCCCG